>NZ_JAQMUH010000112.1:0-16518 GCF_028331025.1 Anabaenopsis arnoldii
ATCTAAACTCCATGAACAACTAGATAAACTAGTCATAGAAGCCTATAAATTTACCTCTGAAGATGACATTTTAGAGCAACTCTTAAAATTAAACCAACAGCTACAAGACAAAGAAAACCAGAATCAAAAAGTAATTGGACCCCACCCAACCAAATAAAATATTGTCAAAAAACACCTTTGCGAACCTTTGCGCGTACTTAGCGACCTTTGCGTTTAAAAACCGTACAGGCGATCGACCCAAAGATACCCGACTTCTAGATAAATTATGGTAGAGTATCGCTAATTATGTGAGAATTCCGGGATCTAGTAGACTGCTAGCTAAATTATGGTAGTCAGATTTATCTGACTTCAGCTATCAGACAGGGGTTTATAACCCCTGACTCCCTGGGTAGCATCAAACGGGGTTTATAACCCCTGACTCCTCTAAATAAAAAACTAAATAAAAAACATAAACTTAAGTTAAATTTTGTTAAAATCAGGAAGAGTGTTAACCTTCACAACCATCCCCTACCCCAGAGAAACTTGATGCTGCGACTCGAACATATCAGTAAAATATATCCCACAGGTGAAGTTCTCAAAGATATTAACTGGGAAGTCAAACCAGGAGATCGCATAGGCTTAGTAGGAGTCAACGGAGCGGGAAAATCAACCCAGCTAAAAATCATCACAGGGGAAATAGAACCCACAGCGGGGGAAATAATTCGCCCATCCAGCTTACACATAGCTTACCTGAACCAAGAATTTGAAGTAGATCCGAGTCGCACAGTCAGAGAAGAATTTTGGCGAGTCTTTGCGCAAGCAAATCAAGTACAAATTTCCCTAGGGGAAGTACAGAGGGAGATGGAGACCGCCAGTTTAGAAGAACTAGATAAACTGATTAACAAACTAGATAGACTACAGCGAGAGTTTGAAGCCTTAGACGGGTATAACCTAGATGCAAGGATTGGGAAGATTTTACCAGAAATGGGCTTTGATAGCGAAGACAGCGATCGCCTAGTGAGTGCCTTTTCTGGTGGTTGGCAGATGAGGATGAGTTTAGGTAAAATTCTCCTACAAAAGCCCGACTTATTGCTACTGGACGAACCGACGAACCACTTAGACTTAGAAACCATAGAATGGTTAGAAAATTACCTCAGAGGACTAACCACCCCCATGGTAATAGTTTCCCATGATCGGGAATTTTTAGATAGACTGTGTACCCAGATTGTAGAAACAGAGAGGGGTGTTTCTACTACTTACCTAGGTAACTATTCAGCATACCTCCAACAAAAAGCGGAAAATCAACTCGCCCAGTTAAGCGCCTACGATCGCCAACAAAAAGAACTAGAGAAACAGCAAGCATTTGTAGACAGATTCCGGGCCAGTGCGACCCGGAGTACCCAAGCCAAGAGCCGGGAAAAACAACTAGAAAAAATCGAGCGCATCGAAGCACCCACAGCCAATGTAAAAACCTTACATTTTCGCTTTCCCCCGTCTCCGCGCAGTGGGAGGGAGGTAGTGATCATTAAAGACCTAACTCATGTCTATGATGATAAGATATTATTCTTAGCAACTAGTTTACTAATTGAAAGAGGCGATCGCGTAGCCTTTCTCGGTCCCAACGGAGCGGGTAAATCCACCCTATTAAGGGTAATAATGGGGACAGAACCAGCAACAGAAGGAACAGTAAAACTAGGGGATCATAACGTTATACCGGGATACTTCGAGCAGAACCAAGCGGAAGCCTTAGACCTAGAGAAAACAGTCATGGAAACCATCCATGATCAAGTACCCCAGTGGACAAACGAAGAAGTGCGCACACACTTAGGGAGATTTCTCTTTAGTGGGGACATGGTATTTAAACTAGTAGCGGCTTTAAGTGGTGGAGAAAAAGCGCGGTTAGCCTTAGCAAAAATGCTATTACGTCCAGCCAACCTCCTAATTTTAGATGAGCCGACTAACCACTTAGACATTCCCGCCAAAGAAATGTTAGAAGAGGCGCTACAAAACTATGATGGTACAGCCATAGTAGTGTCCCACGACAGGTATTTTATTTCCCAAGTAGCCAACAAAATCGTAGAAATCCGGGATGGGGAATTTCGTGTTTACCTAGGAGACTATCATTATTACCTAGAGAAAATTGCCGAAGAAAAAGAACAAGCCAGACTAGCAGCAATAGCTGCGGAAAAAGCTGCTAAAAAAGCGGCAAAATCTGCGGGAAAAAGGAAATAAGTAAAAATTCACTTGCACTGTAGATTAGCAGTGGTATTATTCGGATATTACAGAAAGTAAAGGGCAAGACCATGACCAAAGCACCTGTTGCTCCTGTGGTGCTAGTCATTTTAGACGGGTGGGGCTACCGCGAACAGCAGCGAGGAAACGCAATTACCGCCGCTGAAACCCCCATTATGGAAAGCTTATGGGCAGCTTACCCCCACACCCTCATCAGCACATCAGGAAAAGCCGTAGGGTTGCCAGAAGGTCAAATGGGCAACTCGGAAGTTGGTCATTTGAACATTGGCGCTGGACGAGTAGTACCCCAAGAATTAGTCCGCATCTCCGATGCAGTCGAAGATGGTTCTATTCTCAGTAACCCAGCACTTGTGAAGATTTGCCAGGAAGTCCGCAGTGAGAATGGTAAATTGCATATAGTGGGGCTGTGTTCTGAGGGCGGGGTACACTCTCATATCAGCCATCTGTTTGGACTACTAGACCTAGCCAAACAACAGGAAATTTCAGAAGTTTGTATCCACGCCATCACCGACGGTCGTGATACTCTCCCCAAGGATGGGATTAAAGCCATCCAGTTATTGCAAGCACAAATAGACCAAAAAGGCATAGGGCGTATAGTTACCCTCAGTGGTCGCTACTATGCTATGGATAGAGATAATCGTTGGGATCGCATTCAACGCGCCTACGATGTGATGACACAAGATGCTAACATTGATCAACGTCCAGCCGTTGAAGTTTTGGCTGCATCTTATGCCGAAGATGTGACGGATGAATTCATTAACCCAGTCCGCATTGCTCCTGGGGCTATAGCACCAGGGGACGGTGTGATCTTCTTCAACTTCCGCCCAGACCGCGCTAGACAGCTGACTCAAGCTTTTGTCAGCCCCAAATTCACCGGCTTTACTAGAGCAAAAATTCAGCGGTTGTCCTTTGCTACCTTTACTCAATACGACCCAGAACTACCAGTGAAGGTAGCCTTTGAGCCGCAAAATTTGAGGAATATTTTGGGTGAAGTCATCGCCAATCATGGTTTACAGCAGTTTCGCACCGCCGAAACCGAAAAATACGCCCACGTCACCTATTTCTTTAATGGCGGACTAGAGGAACCTTTCCCTGGGGAAGACCGAGAACTGGTCAGTAGTCCCATGGTAGCAACTTACGACAAAGCCCCAGGAATGTCAGCGGACGCAGTTACAGATGTGGCGATCGCCGCCATTCACAAAAGAATATACTCTTTAGTGGTGATTAACTATGCTAACCCGGACATGGTAGGGCATACTGGGAAAATGGCAGCCACCATGAGCGCTATTCAAACAGTAGACCATTGTTTGGGTCGCTTACTGAGTAGTATTACCCAAGTGGGCGGAACGGCAATTATTACTGCTGACCATGGTAACGCCGAGTATATGCTGGATGAGCAGGGTAACCCCTGGACAGCACATACCACTAACCCAGTCCCCTTCATTTTAGTAGAAGGAGAGACGATTAAAATCCCCGGACATGGTACAAATGTAGAACTGTGCAGGGATGGTAAACTAGCGGATATAGCACCCACAATTCTGGAAATTCTCCAGTTACCCCAACCCTCAGAAATGACCGGACGCTCCCTATTGATCCCGTCCGGGTATCAAGTGCAACCCACACGTACCCCGGTCAAAGCTGGTATATAAACCAACCCAGCAGTGAAGACCTTCTGACTCCTCACTGCTTCCCCAAAGCCAGGGCACTACCGCTCAAACAACCTGACCAGAATGTGATATAATCCCTATGATTGGGAAAACATAAATAACCATAAATAACCATAAATTATTACGGACAGCCTGACCATGACAGTTAATATTACTACTATTGTGCAAATTATTTGGGCTCTTTCTGCTTTAGGGTTAATTATTTTAGTGTTACTACATAGCCCTAAAGGCGATGGAATTGGAGCCATTGGCGGACAAGCACAATTATTTAGCAGCACCAAAAGCGCCGAAGATACTTTAAACCGAGTTACCTGGGCGCTGACAGTTATATTTATGGGTTTAACATTGCTGTTGAGTGCTGGGTGGTTACCTAAGTAAAAATCCGGTAAGAGTAGAATGGTATATAAAATCAAATACCCTAATTCGTCTTACAGCCGTCAAGATTTCTATACACAAAGATTACTAGCAGTTCTGTCTTTATTCATCAGTACCGGGCTGCTAGTTGTCTTGACAAATCTGCCATCTATTGCTACAGTAGTAAATACATCCTATACTACCCATCCACTACCCCCATCCCTGGCGCAATGGCAAGACCACACAAATAGTGGTGATTACTTTGACCAAGTAGCAAAAACCGGGGTGGGTTATTTAATCTGGTCAAAATTTCCGATTCAAGTTTATATACAACCCCCCACAACAGCTAATCATACACAAGCTCAAGCATGGGTCAACACTGTTATAGAGACAGTACAAGAGTGGAATGTTTATTTACCCTTGGTGGTAGTAGACAAACCGGAAATAGCTGATATTACAATTATCCGCCAAGTCCCACCTCTACAATTTACCCGTGGTCATCCCCCGCGGGCCCGTTCCGCACAAACTACCTATAAAGTATACGAAAATAATAGAATACTAGATCACAAGTTTACCATCTTATTGAGTCCTAGTCAAACAGGGGTATATCTTCAAGCCGCATCCCGTCACGAACTCGGCCACGCCTTGGGAATTTGGGGTCATAGCGATTTACCCACCGATGCTTTATACTTTTCCCAAGTTAGCAATCCCCCGCCTATTTCACCCAGAGATGTGAACACCCTCAAACGGGTTTATCAACAACCAACTCACCTAGGTAATTAATTAGGCGTTGCTGAACCAGAAATTTAAGCCCCAGCAACACCCCAAACTACCCCAGAAATCTAAACCCGACGCAGATTTAGTAATTCTTCAGGAGATGCAAGCATATCAATGGCGACAAAGAAAATTTTGCCTTCGGGATTAATTAAAAATCGCCAAGCAATATTCATTCCCACAGTCACACCAAACCAGGGCGTTTGTACAACACCTGTAATTTTTAGCTGCTTAGACCCATCGGAAAGGTTCTCACAGATACCTTTTTGTGGCATCATGTTTAATCCTTGGGCTTCTTCGCGCATATATTTGGCGATCGCCTGATGTCCGACAATGGGTTTTTGGAATGGTGGTTGTAGCGCACCGTCGGGAGTAAACAGACTAATAGCTTGATCAAAGTTATCAGCGTTCATCGCTTCAATGTAGCCCAGAACCGCCGGTTCTGTAATCCCGTCAATTTTTACTGAGGACACAGGTGGCGCAGTCCGAGTAAACGCTGGTTCCTCTACAGCTTTGGGGTAGCTACTCGGCCCTAAATCAGAGGTATCAAATCCCATGTTAACTACGGTGTTCCGCAGCACTGTAATTTGCTGACCCGGATCAAGTTTCTTGGTGGCTTCTAGTACCAATTGCACACCCGGACTCATTTGATAACCAGTGGGGATGGGAGCCACCACACCCTGTTTCATCAACTCTCCCAACTCGTACCAAAAAGCCAGCTTAGTATTCACACTGAAAAACCCATAGGAACGACTGATGGGTGAGTCAGCACGACTCGCAATATCCCGCATCACTCTTGTTTGCTCTTCCGCTGACATTTGCTTAATTTGGTTGAGCAAACTTTCTGCTAGTTGCAATCTGGCGGCCCCAGGCGCTGCGGGAGTAATTGTTTTCCCCATTTCCGTATACGCAAACCACAAATATGCTAGCTGGTCGTCAACACTCAGTTGGTCGAACAGGGCGATGGTCGCGGGAATCTGACTGGGAACTTGAGTATTAGAAAAGATATTCTGAGCCGACTGGATAGTTAAAGCCATATTCACAAAATAATTAGACGTTTACACTCTATGTAACAGATTGTAAACTAAATCTTAACTTTTGTAAACTTATTTGAGTAACTCTTGACAAAATGGCATAAAAGTCACCTCTGATACAGTATTACCAGTCAAAAAAACACAAAAAATCTAGGCGATCGCCATCAATCCCCTAGCTCAACCTGAATATTTGTAGAATTGATAGCTTAACCTCTCGGACTCAGAGGTACAGACCTATCTGCTAAAACTTCCCGATATAATTCCTCTAACTGACTGATATTTTTACTCAGGGTATAGCGCTCTAACACCCGCTGTCTGGCTTTGTTTCCCAGGAGGGTGGTTAACTCCGGATGGTCCTGGAGTAGGGGTAAAAGGGTTCTTAACTGCGATCGCACTGTCTTAGTATTCAGGACTACACCCGCCCCCGCCTCTAATACCTCCCCATCCGCTCCCACATCTGTAGCCAAACAAGCTATTCCACAAGCCATTGCTTCCAACAGAGACAGGGATAAACCCTCAACCAGAGAGGGTAAAATAAACACATCAGCACCCCGTAAAATTTCGATGCGCCGATCTTCATTCGCCACAAATCCTAACCAGATAATCCCCGCGTCTGAGCCATAAAACGGTTCCAAAGAAGACTTTAAAACCCCATCACCCACCATCAGTAACTTGCTCCGAGTTCCCATCTGTGACTGCTTCCAAGCTCGTAACAGAGGTTCCAGGTTTTTTTCTGGTGCTATACGACCTTGATAGACAAACAACCGCTCCGCTTGGAATTGTGCTTTCACCCCTGAAGCTCCGGGGGAATACTTCACCGCATCCACTCCATTGGGAATCACAGCGATTTTTCTGTCCTTTACACCCATACGGGCTAATAACTCCCGCTGAATTTGGGAAAATACAATCACCCGATCATAGTTCGCCAAACAAGGCGCATACAGCTGATAAGCTAACAGCTGGGTTCCCGAGAGAAATTTTGCCCCCTTCCCCGCAAAAGCTGTATGAAACGTCGCAATCAAAGGTAAATTCAGTTGCTCGCAGATTTCCGGTAACATAAAGTCCAGAGGCGATAAACTCAAAGAAGCATGGACTACATCCGGCTTGATTTCCCGCAGAGACTCCGTTAATACCTTAGTTGCTTTTAACGTCGGAATTGTGTAAACCTGTGATTTGTAAATAAACGGTAGGGAAACTTCCTGGAAATTTGGACAATTTTCTGTTTCTGATTCTTCTTGAGCAAAGTGGAGAAAACTAACTTGGTGTCCCCTGTCTAGTAAAGCATTTGTTACTTCTCTACTGTAGGTGACATTACCGCAAAATGGTGATTTCTTTCCAATCCAGGCTATACGCATTCTTTATTAGCTATTTTGAAAAGCGGTTTCAATTGATCAACCTTTGAGTTATTCACAGCTCACAGCCTCTGGTATTGTCAACTTCCCCTGAGTTTACCACGAAACCAAGATCATCTGGACTGTTGACTATTGGCGCGAACTATACCAAGTTAATATACCACCACAAAATACAGTAATAGCTAAAATCACAAAAACTGCTGGTAGTCCCATTAAGGTTTCACCTACCCCAGCTAAGGCTAAAGGTAAGGTTAATGCAATATTAATCACATTATTTTGTAGCCCAAATACTTTACCCCGCATCTCCGCCGGCGTTTCCGTTTGAATCGCAGTTTGCATAGGGATACCTACCATAGACCCAAATACACCCAACAAAGCTACTAACAGTAAAATTATCCCTAACTGGGTTGTAAATACCGATAGCCCAATTAAAGTCCCTGACATCCCTAAGCAACCCCACAGACTCAATTCACAGTAGGAAAAGCGTTGACCAAATTGACCCAGCATTGTCGCCCCCGCAGCCATACCAATCCCACCAAATGCTAGTAAAAAGCCAAATTGAGATGCTTTTAAGTTGGGAATTATTTCCGCCATCCGCACCGCTAGCACCGTTAAAGCTGCAAATACAGAAAATAGAATCGTCAGTTTTACTAAAGCATTGCGCAGTATAGAGTTAGCTTTGAGGTATTTCAACCCATCTCTTAAGTCAGCTAAGACGTGAGGAAATTCTGTGTCCGGATGGTGGGGTTTTTCTCTGGTCACTAATAACAACAAAATTAACGCCGCTATCCCATAACTACCACCTACCAACAGCTCTTTACCTAGTCCATCACTACCACCTATTTCTAACCATACTCTATCGGCGATCGCCAACAGTGGTTCACCCACTGCAAACCCCACAATCACTGAAGCCATCATAGTAGTCGTATATAGAGAATTAGCCGATAGTAAATGCTGTTCTTCCACCACTAACGGGATTGTTGTTTGTTCTGCGGGCGCAAAAAACTGTGTCAGCGTGGACACCAAAAAAGTCACCCCCAAAATCATGATAAAACCCACTGGTAACATCCCCACCGGCCGCCAATCATGTGTTAACCACAGCAACAAGGGTATGGATAACACTAACACCCCCCGGCAAACATTGGTGCTTACCAGTACAGTCTTTTTCCGCCAGCGGTCTACAAATACACCCGCCACAGAACCAAACAGTACCGCTGGAATGGTAAAAGCCATCATCAAAGCTGATACCCAACCGCTAATGCTCTGGTCACTTCCCTGAAATTGCGTATTAATTAAGGCAATCATTAATACTAAGTATATTTTGTCTGCTATCTGGCAAAAAACCTGACCCCCCCACAGCGCCAGAAAATTAGGATTTTTTAACACCGGTAAAAACCCCTGCTCTGGTCTATTTTCCGGCTTACCAGTCCCCTCTAATTGGGGCGGTTTAGTTGGGGAAGTCACTACTGATAAACCTTCTTTCTGACCATTGCTCAGGCCTAGGGATTCCCTGGTAAGATCAGCTTTTGCTATTTCCCCAGCCACATCTAATTGACACTGTTCTGGGCTGTGCGGAACAGCACTTAAGTGATTTGTGACGATAGGATCCGATACCCTATTGTGTTTTTTGGTGTTTGGTGATAAAGATGAGATTTTTCTATCTACATCAGACGGTTGCATCATGGTTAGCAGCAAAGTAAGAGTCAATCAAGGTAGCAGAGCGAATAGGGCGACCTAAATGATATTGAGCATATTGGCGCAAAATTTGCTCAATAGATAACCAGCGATAATTTTGGTTAGTATCTGTTGCTATTATCTCTGTTTCTGAGAGATATTGGAGCATAGCTAATTCTGTAGCATCCAACCGAGCACAAATTACCGGTATATCTTCCCTATGCACAACCCTTTGGTAATTTAAGTTAGACTCAAGGGCTGAGGGTTGCTGTTTTTCTTGGCGCAAATTTTCCCACGCCTGTAAACAGACTGTACCACCTGCTGTCACACTAAAGCCCACCCGCCAGTTAGGATCTGCGAAATTTGGCCTGATGGTATAGTTAGTTAAACAGCACGCTTGTACTTGAGGGCATAAACCTTCTAAAGCATAAAAGTGAAACACTGCATGAGCTAAATAAGCATAAATATTATATCTATATCTATCTGTTATATCTAATACCTCTAATTTACGAAGATATTTATGGAGTAACTGATAAATTTCCTCTTGGGGTTGCTCACTCAAGGCCTGACACAGCACTATTTCCGCTAAATATTGCCCCGCGGCAAATTTCCCCACATCCACAGCCAGACCAGGATAGGTTTTTACTCTCTCTGCTTGTATAATTCTATCGAGCGATCGCCCTGGTGCTATGAGTAAGTCATTGACCATAAACACGCCGCTCCTAGCACCTAGGCTAGAGTTTGGCTTCCTCGCCCCCGGCGCTACTGCGCGAATTAAACCCAACTCTCGGGTTAAAATTGTCACTACCCTGTCTGATTCTCCCAGAATTTGGGATTTCAGATTAATTCCCGTAACTTTATAAGTTTTACTCATTAGTCATTAGTCAATTTTTGCCCACCAACCACCCGTGACTACTCAGCTTTTTCGTTGGTCTTGGCTTTGGCGCAGCAAATCCATTGACCGAGATGTTCCCAGTCTGGTAGCACCGGCTAAGATCAGGTCTCTAGCTTCATTGTAGGTGCGAATCCCCCCAGATGCCTTAATTCCCAACCGGTCTTTTGCCATTTCTTTTAACAGTCTGACATCCCCCACCGTTGCACCCCCGTGCCAACCTGTGCTAGTTTTCAAGAATCCCGCCCCGGCCTCCATGGATATTTCCGCCGCCAGTTTTTTCTCCCGATCAGTTAGCAGGTTGGTTTCCAAAATCACCTTCACCAGTTCTCCGGTTGCTTCGCAAATTTGGGCAATCTCCCGGTGTACCGCCTCAATTATACCAGCTTTCAACCAACCTAAATTCATCACCACATCTAGTTCCGTAGCCCCATTTTCCACCGCCTCTTGAGCTTCATACAGTTTCACCCCTGAGGTGGTCGCCCCCGTAGGAAAGCCAATTACTGTACAAATGTGGGGATTTTTACCATGGAGCAGTTCTGCTGCTTGCTTCACATAACTAGGGTGAACACAAACCGCCGCAAAATTAAATCTGTACGCTTCTTCACACCATTGCTCGACCTGCTCTGGGGTAGCTGTTGGGTTCAGCAGAGAATGATCGATAAATGGCGCAATATCAATATAGTCTGCTGCCATCTTGTGTTTTGCCTGTGAATGAAAAGTTAATATTTTTTTACTAAGTCACTATGTTAATATAGTCATCCTATTTGAGTTGAGAAATTATCGGTGAAGAAAGGGAACAGGGAACAGGGAACAGGGAATAGGGAACAGGGAATAGAAAATAGGGAATAGAAAATAGGGAATAGAAATTGTTCATGAATCATTTAGAATTGCTATAGTTGGCAGATACTGATTTATCATTGTCTCCTACTACACCTGTCTCATCTATCGTATTATCTCTTAGTTTTGTTCACAAATCAAATACGAGTCCTATATATTAAAACTAACAGTTACGCCAAGGCACAAGGTTATTACTTGTCCTTGACGGTTATTTGTGCAATTATTTCACAGTTTCAGTCTGTGGTGATAAGCGTTTGATACTTTCCTGAACTAACCTGGATAACAAGTTCATCTGCTGGTTACTCTCAAAGACTTTTTGCACAGTCTGGCGTAATTTCTCTAAATTCAAGACATTTCCTGAATCTATGGCCTCTTCCTGTTGGGCAAAGTATGCCACTAAACTTAAACCTGCTACTCTGGTTAGGTAGGCTGCACTCACCCCTTGGACTATACCACCAGCCACAAAGGTGATCGCATTACTTTTTAAGACCATGCTCACGGCTTTGGTGGACAGTTCCACTAAGCCTAGTTTTAGCATTAACCCCCCCATGGTTACCCCTAGGGTTTGGGCCTGTTCTAGGGAAAATTTTTGCTGGTATACATTACCTAAGTCTATCACCATCTGGGCGTTAATCGCTGCTGTGGCTAAAATGTCTAGGGCTGGTACTGGGTTAGCAAAGGCAGCAGCCGCGCTGATCCATTGATATTGTTCAATAATGGGAATACTGCGATCGCCCCTGGTTTCATTCAGCCAGTTTTTCCCCGCCGCTTTCAACAACTTGGCTTTTCTCCAGGTAGTTGTCCAGATTAGTTGTTGTCTTTGCTGTGAGACAATTTTATTCAGATCCTCAATTAAACCCTCAATATCCGGTTCCGGTTGTTCCATCCACTCTTGGATATTACCATTACTTTCATGCTTGCGTACTTTGCGCGCCACAGGAGACGTTACCGTTCCCACTACATTCTCTGACATTCGCTGTTTTAATGACAGCAAAATACTCTCCCGTTCCTCTGGTAAATACTGGTCTTGTTTGTTAAAAATTAACCGCACCGGTTGATTGGCTGCTTTTAACTGCTGTAAGCTCTGAAATTCCCAATCTGTCAAATCACCATTGGTCAGAAATAAGACAAAATCACACTGTTTAACTGCTGCTAATATAGGTATATCTGATTGCTCACCTGTCTGGGTAAATAAAGGGGTCGTTTCCCATAGAGTTACTTTGTTCTGTGTTCCCCCCCATCCCCTAGACTCCAGCAGTGTAACTAAACTACTTTTCCCTACAGATTTACCACCGGTGACAGCTATGGTAATTTCTTCCCTATCTAATTCTATCTGCAACTGCCCCAGTCTTCCTTGGAGCGTCTCTAAGGCCGGGTGGTTGACAGCTTCCTGTTCTAATTGCCTAATTATCGCTTCCCCTTGGGCGATCGCAGTTTCCACAGCCGACCGCCCTTTGATCATACCATCCAACTGCTCTGCTTTGTGTTGCGGTTGATTTTTCTGGAATAACCACAAACCGCCCCCCACAGCCAGAGCGCCAAACAAACCCACCTCACTCAGCTGTAAGATATAATCATCCCAGCTTTGTAACATCCATAAGCAAAAGGATAGTCCCAATCCTCCCACTAAAATCGGTCGCTGCAACTTCACAACCATTTCTCCGCTTTTTGTCAAGTTTCTTTTTTCAGCATAGATCAAAAGTCTCTGCTAACAACACATGGCGAATAAGGAACACCATGTTCCCTGAGCGGAGTCGAAGGGAACAATATCAGGGGCGATCGTGGTTTCGACTTCCCTTAACCACCGGAACGCCATGTTCCCTGAGCGCAGTCGAAGGGAACAATATCATGGGGGCGATCGTGGTTTCGACTTCCCTCAACCACCGGAACGCCATGTTCCCTGAGCGCAGTCGAAGGGAACAATATCATGGGGGCGATCGTGGTTTCGACTTCCCTCAACCACCGGAATCAATTAATATTTCTACTTTAAGTTGACTTCAATATTCACAGTAGACTGTAAAAAAGATTCCTCGTTAATTTCCAAATACTTGGGACTGGCTTCTAATTCCTCTGCTCCTTTTTTAATTTCTATCTTATATTTACCTATAGGCAGATTTTCCACAATAAACGCACCTAAAGCATTAGTTTCTGATAAAGATTTCTGGTTAGTTTCCACCTCAGTTAATATTACCTCAACCTGAGATAATCTTGCCCCACCATCGTCGGTTAAAACACCCCGTACAACATAATTAGCTGCATCAGCGTAAATTTCTTGTTTAAATGCGTTAACTTGCAATGTCATATTATTCTCCCATGGGGAAGAACTATCTATGATAAATTTCCCCGGTTCAACAACAAAATCACCCATCTTGATTTGATACTCACCTTGAATTAAATCTTGAAACTTAAAGAAACCTTGAATATCAGTAATGGAAGTAAAAATTTTCCCCGATTCACTATGAACAGCAGTCACTTTAATTCCCTTGAGATTTTCTGCTGCTTTATCCTTGAGATATCCACTAACCGTATAAGTGGGAACTGCTGCTCGGTCTGCTGTTTGTCCGTCACGGGGAATAAAAACCTGTAACTCTAAAGTATTCTGCACAAATTCCGATTTATTTAGTTGCAGAGTTCTGGGAGTAATATCTAACCCCCCCACATTCAAAGTATATTCTCCCAGTGGCAGATTATCTAAATAAAAAGCACCGGAGGGACTGGTAATAGAAAAGTATTTTTTCTGGTTGCTAGTACTAATAGCCTCTACCCTAGCTCCATTTACCGGTTGACCCAATTGATTTCTCAGCCTTCCCTCCACCGTCGCAGTTTTCACAAATGGAACTTTCACAATTGTATAAGCTCCCGGGGCTACTTCCACAGCAAAGGCTCTTTCCTGAGGTTCCCACCCGATAGGATACCCCGCTGGATCTAAATCTAATCTATGCTCCCCTATGGGAGTAGGAATCACAGTTCCATTACCGATTAATGACAAACTTTTATTCTGTTTTAAAGAGAGATTATTCAGCATAAATAAAGAATTATCACTTGAAGTAATCAGAGGCTCATTTCTCTCGCGCACCCCATTATTATTCTCATCATAAAACGGTTGTACTAAAATTGCTCCATTCCCTTGAAACTGACTAGCATTTCTTTTATCTGTACTGATACCATCTTGCAGATTTAAATTCAAATTCATCACCAACCCCAAAGAGAATCCAGAACTCACTCCTTGCGCCGATGCACCTGAATACCCCGCTTTTAAACTTAAACCAGCAAATAAACTCGGGGAGGTCACAGATACTACAGGCCCTGATGATTGGGAACCAAAACCATAACCTAACTCCCAACTCCAATTAGTTCTATCTAACTGTTCCCTCCCTGATGTGGGGTTGCCATTATGTCGCCAAGCTGCTACAGCTAGGCTAGCATTATCCGACTTCAGATAACGCCCATATATTTGGTCTTTAATCGAATTATCCTTGTGGCGATTCAAATTATTAACTAAATAAATCTCTTGGTAGGAATTGCTACCAATAATCGGAAAACTCAGGTTATTCCAAATCTCTGACTCTTGGGCGTTAAAACGACTGAAAACTACCTGTTTATAAGAGTTTGTTAAATCTAATTGCCAGTTTTTCCACTGCAAACTATTGCGTAATCGCCAACCACCATCCCCCTCAAAACGACCATCTAAATTATGAGAGAGATTTCCCCAGCGCCAACGGGTTGATGTTTCCGCAAAGGTTCGCAAAGAGTTGTCTTTTTGTTCATATCCTAAACTTAAGTTCGCCGATACCCCAAGCAATGATAAATTGTGAAAGCTCCTGACATTAAACCCGGTATTACTTAACTCCGTCTGTAATCTCACATTTTTGATGGGTTCAAAACTGCTATTCAGTCGCCAAGATACCTGTTCCCCTATACTCCAAAAAATACTCGAACTTGGATTAAGTCTGAAACTACCGGAAAAAGTTAAACTGCTAGACTGGTTGGCGGTAGCGGAAAGACTACGCAACCCTAAAGTCAAGGGGAATTTAGAATGACCATAAATCACCTCTCCAAAGGAGCGGAAATTTACACTATCATAAACACCACCAAATCCCACAGTTAAATCATTGGAGATTCCGTAACGATAACCCGCACCCGTGACTAAACCACTAACAGAACCTAGGCTTTGATGTTGTTCACGCTGACGCCATGTACCCACAGAGGTATAAACGGCGCTAGTACCAGCAGGAAGTTGGTCATACTGAGGATCAATAACTTTGATTTCTCTTTCCGGGGTAGCCGCCAGATTACCCTCCGGATAAGATAGAATTGTAAATCTATTACCTTGAACATTAGGGAAACTATATCTTTGCGTCTCGTTTACCAATACCTCACCTAATAAAACATTACCGCCCCAAATTTGCACTAAACTCCCCTGTGCAGCATTACCTTCAACGGTGCGGACAAAATCCCGGTTACTCAGTCGGGAATTTAGATTAGCGTCTGACCCCCCGCGACCTGCTTCATAACCAAAGCGACTAATATAACTATAACCCCAAAATTCGCCAAAATTTGAGGAGCCTGGATAAAATAAGCTTTGGCTTCCAAAAATATGATCCCTATTTTTGCCTAAATTTTGTATTCTCCAGTCTTGTAGGTAAGCTTGGTTAAAATTTTCTAGGTTTGGTTGAGCAACCCTGGTACTAAATGTAAACTCTCCCAATTTTCCGCCGATGGTGGTTGACCCACTATTGTTGAAAGTGTTAGTACGTAGAGAAGAATTTACATTTTGACTCACAGCGGACAAGGCGTACTCAGGAGGAGTCACACGGGGTAAACCCTCTAAAACTACGGGTCTAACTTCTTTCTCCTCTCGACCTTTTGCAAATAACCAAGACCCTTCAAATACAATCGCATAGCTATCAATGTCAAATTTAATTTCTACCATAAACTGACGACGTATCTCTGCGATAGTCAAGGCCTCGCCAATCTCGCTGTCTGCAATCAATAACTTAGGGTCAAATTCCTTGACTAACCCAGGCGATCGCAATTGAACATTACCATTAGGTAAAGGAGTGACTGTAAAGCCAAAAGCCTTAAGAAAAGATTCATAGGGTATCAGCCATTCCTCAAAGTTCACAGCTTCACTACCATCTTCATTCCCCTTCACCAACACACCAGATAAAACATCTTGTTTACCAAATTTAATTCCCACTGGTAGAATATCCTTAGGAGTACTTACATTACTGGGGGTAGTTAATCCCAATATCTCACGTCTAGCCAACTCCTGACTTGTTGGTGCTGGTGCATCTTTACCAGGTATATTCTCTGGCTTAGTAACCGGGGTCACATCCCCAGAACGCCCTACCTCAGAATTACCATTAGGGGTTAATACTTGACTACTGGGTATATTTTGTGGCTTAGTAACCTGGGGTACATCCCCAGACCGCCCTACCTCAGAATTACCATTAGGGGTTAATACTTGATTACCAGGTATATTCTCTGGCTTAGTAACCGGGGTCACATCCCCAGACCGCCCTACCTCAGAATTAACATTAGGGGTTAATACTTGATTACCAGGTATATTCTCTGGCTTAGTAACCGGGGTCACATCCCCAGACCGCGCTAACAAAGAAGATTCAGAATTAACTCCAGGGAAAACACTCTCAGCAATCGTATTTTCTGAGATAGTGAAACCAGTCACATCCCCAGAC
>NZ_JAQMUH010000113.1:0-13616 GCF_028331025.1 Anabaenopsis arnoldii
CTAGGAGGGTGGGGATCATGAGTACGCCGAACCAACCGATGTAAATCCGGTTATCGGTGCTGGTGATCCACTCGCAGAAGCGATCCCATACGTTGGCGCTTTGGCGCTGTTGTAAGGTTGTGGTCATTTGTTTATGATTGCTTTTGTTTTAATGAGTTGAGTAGGTAAGCTTGCCTACTTGAATACTACCTTAGAGCAAAAGTTTTGATTTGTAAAGGGATTTTAATTAAAGTTTTCTGATGAACAAGATTTGTATTTCTAATGAATCGCATCCCAGACACGATTCAATCAGGTTTCATCAACCAGGGGGCCACTCCATGGGTCTTCCTCCCAGGATATGTAAATGTAAATGGTAGACAGTTTGACCACCATCAGCGCCGTTATTGATGACCACACGATAACCGTTGGTTAATCCAGCAGCTGCGGCCACTTGTTGGACGGTTAATAGAAGATGTCCTAATAGAGCTTGGTCTTGAGATTCGGCATCTGCTAATTTAACTATGGGTTTTTTGGGAATGACAAGGATGTGAACTGGTGCTTGAGGGTTGATGTCTTTGAATGCTAGGGCTAATTCATCTTCGTAAACAATATCTACGGGAATTTCCCGGCGAATGATTTTGCTGAAAATTGTGTCGCTGGTTTGGCTCATAGGGATTTAGCTACTCATCTGCTCAAGATTTTAGGCGATCGCTTGAATTTTCCGCTCATATAAAATTGTCTATGTGGTTTCACTCATGGCAATATACTGAGTAATGTGCTAAAAGGTGAAAATACTGAATATATATAGAAAAAATGCTTGCTAGAGTCTGGAGTGCATCTATTGTAGGCATTGATGCCGTCAAAGTAGGCGTGGAAGTCGATGTCTCAGGGGGTTTACCGGGGATTGTCGTTTTGGGACTACCAGATTCGGCTGTGCAAGAATCTCGAGAAAGAGTCAAGGCGACATTAAAGAATGCTGGTTTTGCGTTCCCCATGCGGAAAATTGTGATTAACTTGACTCCCGCAGATTTACGCAAGGAAGGGCCTTGTTTTGATTTACCCATTAGTATAGGCATTTTGGCGGCTTCAGAACAGGTGAGTCCTGATTTATTGGGAGATTATCTTTTCCTGGGTGAAGTCTCTCTAGATGGTAGTTTACGCCCTGTGGCTGGGGTTCTACCCATTGCAGCTGCAGCACAAAAAATGGGAATTGCCGGTTTAGTGGTTCCGGCGGATAATGCCCAAGAGGCAGCAGTAGTAGAAGAATTGACTGTTTACGGTTGCACAAATCTCGCCGATGTGGTAGAACTATTAAATAATCCGAAAGGTTACAAACCTGTAAAGCCAGAAAATTTACAGGGGTTACCAAAAACGCCTTACGCCGGACCAGATTTAAAGGATGTCAAAGGACAGGCTCATGCTCGTCGGGCTTTGGAAATTGCGGCGGCTGGTGGTCATAATTTAATCTTTGTCGGACCGCCGGGGAGTGGTAAAACTATGTTAGCCAGACGGTTACCAGGAATTTTACCACCTTTGCAGTTTGCCGAGTCCCTAGAAGTGACTCGGATTCACTCTGTAGCGGGGTTATTAAAAAACCGCGGCTCCTTAGTGCGCGATCGCCCCTTCCGCAGTCCTCACCATTCAGCATCGGGACCTTCTCTAGTTGGAGGTGGGAGCTTTCCCCGTCCAGGAGAAATTTCTTTATCTCACCAAGGGATTCTGTTTCTCGATGAGTTAACGGAATTTAAACGGGATGTTTTAGAATTTCTGCGCCAACCCCTAGAGGATGGCTATGTGACAATTTCCCGCACCAGACAATCTGTAATGTTTCCGGCGCAGTTTACCTTAGTAGCTAGCACTAATCCCTGTCCCTGTGGTTACTATGGCGATACTATTCAACCATGTACCTGTTCACCGAGACAAAGGGAAAACTATTGGGCGAAGCTTTCGGGTCCGTTAATGGATCGCATTGACTTACAAGTGGCAGTGAATCGCTTAAAACCGGAAGAAATTACCCAAGAACCCACAGGAGAGGCTTCGGCTGCAGTTTTAGAAAGAGTCAAACAAGCGCGAGAAATCGCTAATACCCGTTTCCAATCCGAAGCAAATCTGCGTTGTAATGCTCAAATGCAAAGTCAGCATCTGCAAAAATGGTGTAAGTTAGATGATTCTAGTCGCGGCTTATTAGAAGCAGCAATTAGAAAACTGGGGTTATCAGCCAGAGCCAGCGATCGCATCCTGAAAGTAGCGCGGACAATTGCAGATTTAGCCGCAGAAGATGAAATTAAAGCCAATCATATCGCCGAAGCAATTCAGTATCGGACTATCGACAGAATGCAGTGAAATTTTTTGCCTATTAAACTGTAGAATATGACAGTTGTATTCTGCCGCGAACGTTGATTGAGCGTTATACTTTGCCCGAAATGGGCAACCTGTGGACTGAATCTTACAAATTAAAAACCTGGCTACAGGTAGAGATTGCAGTTTGTGAAGCCCAAGCTGAACTGGGTTATATCCCTGCTCAGGCAGTGGAGGAAATTAAAGCTAAGGCGAATTTTGACCCGAAGCGAGTGTTAGAAATTGAAGCTGAAGTCCGTCATGATGTCATTGCCTTTTTAACTAATGTCAATGAATATGTAGGTGATGCGGGACGCTATATTCATCTAGGGTTAACTAGCTCCGATGTCTTAGACACAGCTTTAGGACTGCAATTAGTTGCTAGCCTGGATGTAATATCCCAACATCTGGAAAATTTGATTCAGGCAATTCGCCAAAAGGCGCGAGAACACCGTAATACAGTCATGATTGGCCGTTCCCACGGGATTCACGCCGAACCCATGACCTTTGGTTTTAAGTTAGCTGGATGGTTAGCAGAAGTGCTGCGCCATCAACAAAGGCTCAAAGTCCTACGGGAAACCATCGCCGTGGGTAAAATTTCCGGTGCGGTGGGAACCTATGCTAATATTGAACCACGGGTGGAAGCCATCGCTTGCCAAAAACTGGGACTCAAAGCTGATACAGCCTCGACACAAGTTATTTCTCGCGATCGCCATGCCGACTACGTGCAACAATTGGCCTTAGTTGCTGCATCCATTGAACGCTTTGCCGTAGAAATTCGCAACCTCCAAAAAACAGACGTTTTAGAAGTTGAAGAATTTTTCGCCAAAGGTCAAAAAGGCTCCTCAGCAATGCCTCACAAACGCAACCCCATCCGTTCCGAAAGGCTAACAGGAATGGCGCGCTTAGTCAGAAGTCATGCGGGAGCAGCCCTAGAAAACGTCGCCTTGTGGCATGAACGGGACATTTCCCATAGTTCCGTAGAACGGGTGATTTTACCAGATGCTTGCATTTTAACACACTTTATGCTAGTTGAAATCACAGAACTGGTAAAAAACCTGCTAGTCTATCCAGAAAACATGGCGCGGAACCTCAACTGTTACGGCGGTGTGGTGTTTAGCCAAAAAGTCCTACTAGCCTTGATAGACAAAGGACTAAAACGAGAAGAAGCCTATGGGATTGTCCAAGAAAGCGCCCATGCTGCTTGGAACAAACCAGAAGGAAACTTCCACGACCTCATCACTCAAGACCCCCGTGTAACTCAAAAGTTATCACCTGCAGAAATTGCTACCTGTTTTGACCCACAACAACACCTGCGGCATTTAGATCAAGTTTACCAAAGACTAGACATTTAGAAACAAGTAGGCACAGACCACCACCAGAGCAAAGAGAAAGGGACAATCAAAAGTTTTCCTTCTCTTTGTTCCCTGGTGCGGTTCCCAAAAAAAAAGATAAAATCCAGAATCAATACACCTCAACTCTAGCCAAACCATAGGGAACCTCGCGAGCAAAGCCCACATGGTCACCAGAAACTTGATAGTGGAACACTCCCTGGGGTGTCGGTACAAATCCTAAATCCCTGATAGCAATTTCTATGTTAGTTCCCGAAGCCACAGGTTGAGCAAAATTGATTTTCAAGCTGTCCTCTTCCCTAGAAACCTCTGCATCAATAGTTGCACCCGACTCATCAGTGACCTGAATATTATCACCAATATCCATAAGTTCCGACGGACGAATAGTAACGCTAGATAAAGGTTGTTCACCAGTATACAGACTAATGTAATGCCTATCAGTTAAACCAGTAGTACCGCTAATCCGAGGAGCATTCTGATCATACTCGATTTCTTGACCCTGAGCTATAGCCGGAACACCCATAGATGCGATCGCTAAACTTAAAGTCCATAAGCAAATCAATTTTTTCATCATCCAACTCCAATAAATAGAATTGTTCAGAATCAATCAACCTCACAGAAGACAGATCCCAAAAACATTCATCTGTGGTTAATTAATTCCGACAATTTGTGGAGACAAAAGAACTCAGTCATCTGAGAACCTGTTAAATTTCAAGTTACAAAACTTAAAAATAGATTACGTCTTACCAACGGGATATTTAGTGCGCAGTTATCATCTGAAAGTATGATTTTAATAGAAGCGGGGGCGTAAAGTGCTACGTCCCCATAGAGAGAATTACTATCACTGCAAAAGGCCAATCAGATGTAGCAAACCATGGCCAGTAACTAGCTCAATCATTAAAGCAATAAAACCAAGCATAGCAATACGACCATTCCAGACCTCGGCGCTGGTAGTCATACCCCATTCCCAGTTCTCCTGGGGATACATTTTCACCTTTTTCTTCATTTGTGCAGCTTGGGAAAGCTTGAAACTGGGCTTTTCCACGGACTCAATTACCAGTTCCGCCAGTGCTTGAATAAATACCGGATGAGTATTAGGAGCTGCAGCACGACGGAAGTTATGGATTCCTACATCTTCGGCTATTTCCCGATATTCAATATCAATTTCTTGGAGAGTCTCAATGTGTTCTGAGACAAAACTGATCGGTACAACAACCAAATCTTTTACACCTTGTGCCCCCAGTTGTTGCAGCGCATCTTCAGTATAAGGCTGGAGCCATTCTACCGGACCCACACGACTTTGGTAAGCTAATGTATAAAGATTGGGTCGATTGAGAGTCTGCATAATTAGAGCAGTACATTCCTCGATTTCTTGCTCATAGGGGTCTCCTGCTTCTTCAACATAGCTTTTCGGCACACCATGAGCGCTGAAAAAGATATGAGCCTCATCGGGGTTGGGACATTGGTCTAGTTCTTGGGCGATGAGTTCCGCCATCACCTGGAGATAGCTGGGTTGTTTGTACCAAGAGGGAATGACAGTATAGTCCGTGGGCTGAAGTTCTGGCTGTTCTCGCCAAAGTTTTTCTAACAGCCGAAAACTAGAACCACTCGTACTAATAGAAAATTGTGGGTAAAGTGGTAGAATTACTAGCTGTTCAATTTTATCTTGAGCAATTTGGGCGATCGCCTCCTCTGTGTAAGGATGCCAATAACGCATTCCTACATAGATATTCACTTCTTGTCCCAAATCACCCAACTTTTGTTTGAGAGCTTCTCCTTGAGCCTCCGTGATTCGCCGCAGTGGGGAACCGCCACCAATTTGCTTATAATTAGCTTGAGATGTTTTGGTGCGCCGTGAGGCAATAAACCAAGCTAGGGGTTTTTGCAGCCAGCGAAACGGTAGGCGAATAATTTCTGGGTCGGAAAACAGGTTATACAAAAACGGCCCGACATCCTCTAACTTATCAGGTCCACCGAGATTGAGTAATAAAACGCCTACACGACTCATAGCAGTTATTTTCCCCCAATCCTTTCAGATTTTGTACTAATGTTAACAATTATATCTTTATTAAATATAAAGCTTTCTAGTCAACAAAGATAGAATGTCAACAATCTTAAAACATTGGTGTCAACTATATCAACGGTTTGATAATGCTATGGCTAAAACAGCTTGCAGTGCGCCGTCATTAGTGGAGACTACCCTAATGGTTAAAAAGTGCAGTTTTTGATAATTAGTTTACATAAAGCCTTTTTCAGTCTCATGAAGTACACACCAATTCCCTATTCCCTATTCCCTATTCCCTATTCCCTATTCCCTGTTCCCTGTTCCGGTGTTCCCTCAAACTAAAAAAATTGTACCTCACGAGCATGGGAAATGCTATAATTTCACATATTGCCATGTAGGTTAAAAATAACGCTGTAATAGACCAATTAACACTTCTGGGGTTTCTAGATGGGGTAATACTCCTGTGTCGGCGATCGCATAAAAATCACCAATTGCGGCTGTATTGAGACTAGCTAAACGTCGCCCTAACTTAATGCTAGTAAATTGTGCCGCCTCTCCCCAAAACATCACCGTGGGAATTTGCAGTTGCTGGATGTACAAACTCAAATCAAAATAGAGGTCTCCCCGTAAAAACGCCAAAGCCGAAAACTGAGCATCAGGCTGTTGTGCTGAAGTTAAATAAGCGGCCACAATTTCTCGAGAAACCCGCTGTGGTTTAGCAAACAGAAAATTTTGCAAAAAATTTCTCACAGCAATTTCATTTTCAGCCCCCAGAGTATAAATGAAATTATCCAATAAGGGGGCATTAATAATTGCTAATGGTAACCTACGTCCACTCCCCTGGCCAAAGTCATCAAACCCAGATGGACACACCAAAAACAAGCTTTGAAATAAATCAGGATAGCTAATAGCCAGACGAATAGTCAAAGCCGCCGTCAAAGAAGAAGCCACCACCGTTACTGGTTGGCGACAAGTTTGGCGGATAAACTCGTTAATAGTAGTCAAATAATCGCTAATTTGATAATTCCGCACTGGATGAGCAGAAGCACCCCAACCAATTAAATCAGGTGCCAAGACTCGGTGGGTAGCTGCAAAAGCCGGGTAAACCTTAGACCACTCATAAGCAGAAGCGCCACCGCCAAAATTATGCAGAAACAGTAAAGGTGGTAAATCTTCACTATCAGCATTTAACCAGGGTGCATTGGTCTGAGTATAGTAAACTATAGCCCCGAGGGATGTATTAATCACTTTCTCCCCAAAGCCGGGAGGTTGAAACTGCAGCATGATCAATTTTTTCCAGTCAAATGAACCAGTGTATCGAGTTGCTCACCACGAATTTGATAAGCTGTACCAAAACCAATCACAAAACGACCAGCACTAGGAGTTAAGCGAAAAATCCGAAAATCAGGTAAACTGCGGAAAACTGCAATTAATTCTCCAAAACGGGCTTGAAATTCAGCCACAACCTGGTTCCAAGCCTCAGTTTCACGCTCCATCAAAGTAGCAGTACAATCAAAACTCAAACGGCGACGGGCAAAAATTTGGTCACATTTAGATTCATCTTCAATAAATAACACACTCACATGAGGATTCACATGGAGATTTTGGGTGTGGGTGGATAGACCACTCACATAGATATAAATATTTTTAGCTTCATCCATCACAAAAGGCGCATAACTGGCGTTAGGTATTCCTTCGGCGCTAACAGTACCAATGATTATACTTTCGACTGTTTGGGGAAAAGTTTCATACTCAGCTTGAGCTTTTTCAATTTGGCTCATAAATTAACGTTTAACCTAAGTTCCAGAGCGATCGCATTTATTGTACTGGCTATCTAGCCATGTGAGCTGAATACACGGTGATAACTGTTTTCACCTCACCCGCAGCTAAGGGTGGGGGCTGGTGATGGTTCGGTTATTATATATGTATGTAACAGTAAAAATTATGAGGACGCGATTGTGGCTGACAAAAATCGTTCTCAATGGGACCTAGGGAGGTTTATTGACACCCTAACCTATTTCGAGGTGTTTCCTTTGCTTAACTGGGTACAGCAGTTAATTAAGGGTCGTCCTAGTGATCATGGAAATCTACCCAATGGAGGAACAAATGTGGGTGTAATACTGGTAGCAGGTGCCACAGGTGGAGTGGGTAAACGAGTGGTGTCGCGACTCTTAGCAGCAGGTCATCAAGTCCGCGCCCTTGTACGGGATATTGACAGAGCCAGGTCAATACTCGGTAATGATGTTGACTTAGTAGCTGCGGACATCACTAAACCGGAAACTTTAAACCCTATGGTGATGGCTAACGTCAAAGCCATAATTTGTTGTACTGCAGTCCGTGTGCAACCTGTGGAAGGGGACACACCCGATAGAGCCAAATATAATCAGGGTATAAAATTTTATATGCCTGAGATTGTGGGTGATACTCCCGAAAATGTGGAATATCAAGGTGTGAAAAACCTGGTAACAGCTGCGACTCAATATCTCCCCCCAGGTAATGAAAGACTCATCTTTGATTTTACTCACCCCTCGGCTGAATTAAAGACTATTTGGGGGGCAGTGGATGATGTGGTTATGGGTGGTGTGAGTACCAGTAATATGCAACTGTTGGAAAATACAGCGGTGTTTGCTGGGAATGTTTCCACGGCTAACTCTGGGGGGTTTGCTTCGGTGAGAACCAAGAATTTTCAACCTCCCTTTGATTTATCTGGTTGCGAAGGTGTAGAATTACGTGTCAAGGGTGACGGTCAACGTTATAAACTCTTTTTAAGAACAGATACTAAATGGGATGGTGTTGGTTACAGTTATTCCTTTGATACTGTAGATAATACTTGGATAAATATTCGTGTTGCTTTTAAAGATTTAGTTCCCGTCTTTCGCGCCAAGGTGCTGCAAGACTGTCCGCCTATTGATACTGGTAGAGTCGCCTCATTTCAACTGATGTTGAGTAAGTTTGAATATGATGGCGCTTTAAATCCCAAGTTCTCCGCTGGTGGTTTTGCTTTACACATTGAATATATCAAAGCATACGGCGGGGAGACTTTACCCCAGTTTGTCCTGGTTAGTTCCGCTGGTGTGACTCGTCCAGGAAGACCGGGAATTAATTTAGATGAAGAACCCCCAGCAGTCAGATTAAATGACCAGTTGGGAGGAATTTTAACATGGAAGCTGAAGGGGGAAGATAGTTTAAGAGCTAGTGGTATTCCCTATACGATTATTAGACCTTGCGCTTTAACTGAGGAAGTGGGGGGTAAGGAGTTAATCTTGGAGCAGGGTGATAATATTAGAGGTAAAATCAGCCGCGATGATGTGGCGGAGCTTTGTGTGCGATCGCTAGAGCAATCAAAGGCGCGTAATATCACCTTAGAGGTGAAATCAGGAGAAAATATTGCTAATGATATGAATTGGCAACAGCTATTTTCTCATTTACAGCCGGATTGATCAATGCACCGAGGAGACACAGACAAAGGAGGTTAGTTATAACAATTAGCGGTAACAAGTCCATTTATCTATCGCCCAGAACTCTCAATATTCTTGGCACAAATAAGACTCATTACCGCGCTGCTTTGGTTAGCTATCCTAGCAAACTTGAAAAAGCAAGACCAATTAGGCTCTAACCTTCAACAGTCAACTTGCCAACCATACCAGCACCACGGTGAGGTTCGCAATAGAAGGTGTACACCCCAGCAGGTGCGTCTGCGGGAATTGTGGTGGTTTGGCGTTGACCAGGACTCATCAGTAATTGCTTGTGAGACAACCCTTTAGCCAAGTCAGCACTCTTAGCAGGGTTTTGGGCTGGGTCGAAGACAACGTTATGGGGAGGAACTTTGTTGTTTACCCACTCAATAGTGTCGCCTGCTTTAACTTTCAGTTCTTTAGGTTCAAAGGCGAGCATTCCTTTGTCGCTACCTAGTTTGACCTGGAAGGTTTCAGCTGAAGCGCTGGGTGTGAAAATGACGAAGCTGCTAACAACTAAAAGAACTGTCAACACCGATAAAGTCAAACGTCGCCAGCTTGCAGCAAATAATTTCATGGCTTTCTCCTAACTATAGTTTTTATTTCCCTTTCCCATTTTAAATAAAATTAACGCCAAAATATGACAATCTGTCGTAGATAAAATTTTTTTTTTACAATTGGCGCTAAATCATGAGCATATCTTGTGTAATTACAGAGAATTACCCGGAGTCTTTACACTCAATAGTTTATGCCTAGATTGACGATTTTCACAGCAGGTTTTGCCAATTTTGATGTAGGGACAAAATAAATTAATTGTCCCTACATAAACTCCATCCGAAAGGTTTGACCAAGAAATTAGACAGGCTTTTGACTTGATGTGTACTCAGTACCCGGCTAAAAGTTATCTCTTGGGAATTTAGTAATAAATCTTACCGCCTCCCCACTTATCACCAACTATCTTTGGTTGTAGCAGAATATGACCAGCGATCGCCACTAAGTCATCTTCGGTGAGATTTCTCATTTCTGTGAAAATATCCGCACTCTTGAGGCTGGGGTGTAACTCAGAAATTTCCTCTTCTCCATCATAGGTAGTGGGATTTTTCATATAGTCCACCAATCCCTCAATATTATCCCGCTTTGGTGTTGCCAGTGCCAGAGCTTCAGGTTCTAGTCCCACATTTTGGTTAGTCTTGGTAACACCCCCAGCATGACATTGGGCGCAAGCGTATTGAAATAAGCGTTTACCTTCTTTTACTTGTTTAAGGCTCAGTACAACCTGGTCACCCTGGTCATTTAATTTCACTGTTCTAATAGCTTCGTCCAGTTCCAATGCTGTGGCGCCACCGACCGCCAACTGAAACGTCAGCAAAATGGTAACAACAACACCAATTAGTCTTTTAAACATGTTTCCCCTCAAAGATGATAACGCTCAACACAGCTAATAAAGCGATGCTCAATCTCCATCTTGCCATTAGCTCAAGCCCGAAATAGCCCTTGACGTGACCACCCTTCGTGATGTGGGAAGTAATTCCCCTTTTGGCTTTTCTCGGCAATTTCCAGGTTATACAGAGAAAACACTCTTGCTACAGGACGACTGTAGTCTGTTGCTATCTCTGCGGTCAGTAGGTTTGCAAAACCCATAATAGTGATTAGCACAACAGATAGAGATTGAGTCGCTCTAATACCAATATCATGTTCAGAGTCCAATTTGTTGCCTAAAATCTGGTTATAGTTGACTTGGGATCAAAGGCTCATAAGTCAATATCAACTTCATATTATTTAATATTCCCATCAACCTTTTCCCCCGGTAAATGTCGCACCTTGAATAAAGTAGCGGTTAAAAAAACCATAAATCCCCAAAGCCGGTAAAGTGAAGACCATAGAAGCAGCCATAATGTAATTCCAATAGCTGATATATTGACCTTTGAAGCTGTTCAGTCCCAACGGGAGAGTAAACATTTCTGGGTCAAACAAGATGACAATGGGGAGTAAAAAATTATTCCAACTACTCATAAACACAAAAACCGCCTGTGCTGCTAATGCAGGCTTTGCGAGGGGTAAGACAATGTGGCGAAAAATTCCCCAGGTATTTAAACCATCTAATTGACCTGCTTCTTCTAATTCTTGAGGAAAATTTCCAAAAAACTGCCGCATCATAAAAATGAATGTAGCGTTGACCATGGCGGGAACAATCATACCCTGGTACGAATTTAACCAGCCAATAGCTTTCAAAATTAAGAATGTGGGAATCAAGGTAATTTGTGTCGGTACTGCTAACAGTGCCAAAATTAAGAAGAACCAGAAGCGGTTACCCGCAAAACTTAGCCTGGCTAAAGCATACCCCGCCATGGAGTTGAAGAGCAAATTTAAGCCCGTGACACTCACAGCAATAAACACACTATTAAAAAACCAACGCCAAAACAGCGGTTCTTGCACAAATATCTGTCGGTAATTATCGAAAGTAAAATTTCTGGGCAAAAAATTTAACTCACCACTGATAATCTCTGATAGCGGTTTAAATGATGCTGACAGCGCCCACAGGAAAGGAACCAAGGTAATTACTGCATAGAGGGTCAGCACCAGGTATAACAGTACTTTCAGCCCAGGTAATCGCCTAATATTACTCATGTCCTTTCCCCTCCAAAAATCCGTTGCTGCATCAAAGTCACGGCAATAATGATTACCGCCAGCAGAAAAGCCATGGCCGCAGCATAACCCATCTGTAGATTGCGGAAGACAGCCTGGTAAATTAGTAGTACCATAGTCAAAGTGGCATTATTAGGGCCACCACTACCAGCAGAAAAAATATAAGACTGGTCAAAAAGCTGAAAAGTCCCAATGATGCCAATAGCCACCACAAAAAAAGTTACAGGTTTGAGCAAAGGAATGGTAATATAAATAAACTGTTGCCATAAATTGGCTCCATCGAGTTCTGCCGCTTCATAGAGTTTTTGGGGTATATCCTGCAAAGCAGCCAAATAAATCACCATATAAAATGGTGCAGTTGACCAAATATTCATGATCATAATACCTTTGAGGGCTACATCTGGGTCACCCAACCAGTTATAAGTAGGTAACCCCACAAAAGCCAGAACATGATTTAATAGCCCATCGGTGTTATAAATCCACATGAATATCAGAGTTAGCACCGCAGAGGATGTGACAGTGGGTAAAAAGAACAAGATACGCCAAGAGTTTTGACCCCGAATACCAGAATTGAGGGTTACTGCCAGCAATAAAGCTAAAATGGTTTGAGATGGTACCACAATGGCCACATATTCTGCGGTATTTCTCAAAGCAATTCCTACCCGGTCATCTGCAACTAAGCGGGTGAAATTGCGAAAGCCAATGAAATCGTACTCAATACCCCCTAGCAGTTGCACTTTGTGCAGGGAAAGAAACACCGCGTAAAAGATGGGGAGGATCACAAAACACCCTAAAACCAATATAGTGGGCATCATAAAGATGTAGCCAGTTAGGGTTTCGGTAAGATTCCATCTGCGATTGATTCGCCGCCAATTCATTTCAAACACAATTAAACCTCCGCCTCTAGTAGTCACCCGGTTGTAGGGATGGGGCGCATGGTCTTTATCCTAGCGCTGGGAAGTTAAAAAAAGGATATACAGTTACAACAGAAATTGAGAGCTTAGGGGATGTTTGGAAAGTGTTAAACAGGTAATTTTTATATTAGGGAACAGGGAACAGGGAACACACAAAAAACAATCAAATCCAGTCCCCTCCCCTTACAAGGGGAGGGTTAGGGAGGGGTCAAACAATAGTTGATACACTCATCATGACTTATCAAACATCCTCTTAGGGGAATGTGATCAATAGTCTCTTAATCAGTTCAACATATGTATATGTTGAACATATGGTTATATATAGATATATAACCATGGTATGATTTATTTCAAAAGAGCTTGAAAGGATGAGTACTTGCCATGAGTGACGATTATGCAAATAATACTAGTACCACCGGCTACTTAGCAGTGGGGGGGTCTACTACGGGAAGACTGGAAGTCACAGGCGATCGCGACTGGTTTGCCATTGATCTGGAGGCCGGGGCAGAGTACAGATTTAATCTCAATGGTAACACCCTGAGAGATACATATTTACGTCTGTTGGATAGCAGCGGTAACCTCATCGCCCAAAATGACGATGCCAACTCTACCCTGAATTCTGCCATTGTTTTCACCGCCGATAGCTCAGGCAGATTCTATCTCTCGGCTGGTGCTTATGGAGACTTGTATGGAGGCACTTATACCCTCTCTTCTACGCTCCTATCTGCTGCTCCCGTTGACGATTATGCAGATAATACCAGTACCACCGGCTACTTAGCAGTTGGGGGGTCTACTACGGGTAACCTGGAAGTTAGAGGCGATCGCGACTGGTTTGCCATTGATCTGGAGGCCGGGGCAGAGTACAGATTTAATCTCAATGGTAACACCCTGAGAGATACATATTTACGTCTGTTGGATAGCAGCGGTA
>NZ_JAQMUH010000114.1:0-3987 GCF_028331025.1 Anabaenopsis arnoldii
ACCAACGCCACGCAGTTCTATAACTTATCCCTACCTTTTTTGCATAATCAGATAGTTTCATTCATTTAATGATCGTACATTCATAATATTATACTACAAATGTACATAAATGACTATAAATTCATTAAATTATTGTAGACCTAATTTACTCTAGTCCAAAAATCAGTAGGCATGGTGTTATCAGCAATCTTAATGAAATTTTTAGATTCTTTGTATATCTTTATTTAAAGGTGACGCTACAATGATAATTAATACATAATTTGCGTAACACCATAGTTGGTCAGCTATTGATTATTTAATTTAATTAATTTTTATTAAAACAAGTTAATTATATAAACCTGATAAGACTCATGTAGGTCTAGGCTCAGGACATGAAGCCATTTCTGAGTATGTGAACACAGTAAAGTGATCTAATTACTTAAGAGTCAATGCGTAAGATTTGATAGCGGTAGTAAGCATAGGTATCGAATAGCGCCCCAACGAAACTACAAGTCAAACTAATGATCACAAGTCCATGAAGGGGATGACCGCTACCAAAGATAGAAAGAAAATGGATGATCCTCATCGTGCTGGCATCAGTAGCCCCTTGTAAAGCTGGAAAGTAACCGATGACAGGCAAAAGGAATAATACGCCCCCCACCAAGGACATAGGAGCGATAAAACTAAAAAACATAGTCAGCAGTAGGGAGCGGAGAAAGTTGGTGAAAATAGACATATACAGCAGGCTCCGTTGAGAGAGTGAACAATCGCCGAGAACTAAGATGTCATCTTCCAGAATACGTGCGATCGCTCCTTAAAAAGCAATATGTCAAAAATCTTAAGTTTTGATTAAAAAAAATCTTCACCTTTTAAATCAGATAATCTGATCGGGAAAAACTCTAAAATTATCTAAAAAACTTGCCAAACATAGCTTTCAGTCTATATCATTTCGTAATAATGGCATCAAAAATCGATTTAAACAACTTTACTTTATGAGATGACCTTTAAATTAAGTTAATGTTTCACCCAGGGAGTAGGGTTCCCCCAACCAACAGAGATCCGCTATCCTGAATGCAGTTACCGAGTTAGCTAAAAAACATTGAGTGAGACTAAATCCAAATCCAGTTTAGGAGCATGGAGTCAGCGACTGCTGGCGGCGATTTTCCTGGGTGGACAAGTAATAGTTCACCTATTGAGGGGAAAAATTAATTGGCGCAATACTGTAGAGCAAATGGCCACTGTGGGGCCAGACTCCCTATTTATTGCCCTGTTAACGGCTGTATTTGTGGGCGCAGTATTTACGATTCAGGTAGCGAGGGAGTTTATTAATTTTGGCGCTAGTAATCTAGTTGGCGGAGTCCTAGCGGTAGCATTAACAAGAGAATTATCACCAGTACTTACCGCCGTAGTTTTGGCGGGAAGAGTCGGATCCGCCTTTGCAGCCGAAATTGGGACGATGCGGGTAACCGAGCAAATCGACGCTTTATTCATCTTAAAAACAGACCCCATTGATTACCTTGTTATCCCTCGCCTACTAGCTTGCTGCTTAATGCTGCCGATTTTAACCCTCCTGTCTTTAATCACGGGGATTTTAGGGGGATTAATAATTGCCACAAATATATATGGCATACCCGATACGGTATTTCTAGACTCAGCTCGCAACCTGATCAGTATTGGGGATATCATCAGCGCCTTAATTAAAGCCTGTTGCTTTGGCTTGTTAATCGCCGTCATTGGTTGCAGCTGGGGTTTAACGACCAAGGGAGGAGCAAAAGGCGTGGGACAATCCACCACAACGGCTGTTGTGACTTCCTTGCTAATTATATTTATTAGTAACTTTTTTCTCTCATGGTTAATGTTTCAGGGAGCGGGGAGTGCATTGCTAGAAGGTTTTTGACATAGGACTGGGATCTGTTCACCAATAACTCGGCAAGTTAATCAAACCCAGAACCCCTAAAATAGGATAGATGTTTACCAACAAAACAGGATGGGAAACTGTGACCAGTTCATTTACAACTGATTCCACCTCAACTGTGGAACTCCAGCCTAGTTATAATATCCCCATTGTATTGCTGATTGCTGCCATACCTCTATTGGTAGTGCAAGTTTGGGTAGGGGTGGTAATTGCATTATTGGGCTTATTTCTGTTGTTACAAACCGCAACAATACGTTTACAGTTCACCGCCACAGATTTAGATATCTATCGAGGGGAAAAATTACTGCGGCGCTTTCCCTATCAGGAATGGCAAAACTGGCGGATATTTTGGAATGGAATCCCTATCCTGTTTTATTTTAAGGAAGTCAATAGCATTCACTTTTTACCGATTTTATTTGACCCCAAAACCCTGAAATCTTGTCTAGAATCACGTTGTCCACGGATATGACCTATTTTCTGAATCCTGTGAGCCTCAATGCTCAGTGGTTTTGCATCTAGACTATATTCTTGAAACTTATTTATTTGCATTATTGTTTATGAACCCAGAGGAATCTCAAACTCCAGAACAGATGGATGAGTGGTTGGAACAAATAGAAGCAGAAAACTCATCCCCAGACTCACTGCTGGAAACAGGAGCGCCAACTTCATCTACTGATACACAACCAAATAATGCAAATCTTGTGCCAATCATACCTCATACAGAAGTGGCATTTGCCGCCATTGACTCCACAGAAGACTCAACCCTTGAAGATGCAGTACAACAACCACAAACTCCCGTCGTGGTAGAGCAACAAGATAATTCACTATCTGCTCAAGCTGAGGATACAGTGGCAGATTTGCAACGCCAAGAAGCATCCCTAAAGGCAGAAATAGCCAATCTACAAGCATCTTACAAAACCCTTCAAGAACAACTTAGTCAAACTCAAATCTCTCTGGGGCGACTTGTACAAGAGTCACTGGCGCAGTTAGAACAACGCAAACAAGCTCTGCAAATTTCTGTAGAACAACTAGAACGCCGCCAAGAACGCATTCGTAATGAAATGCGAACCACTTTTGCGGGAGCATCTCAAGATTTAGCAATTCGGGTGCAAGGCTTTAAGGATTATCTCACCGGTAGTTTACAGGATTTGGCAATGTCAGCAGAACAATTGCAACTGACACCAATCGAACCAGCCAAACCTGTGGTCACAGAGGTGAAAATCACCCAAGAACAGCCACAAACACCCCAATTTGCCCAACAACAGTTTCAAGAGACTACAAATAAAATTCGCCGCTTGATTGACCAGTATCGTAGTAACCCAGATTACTATGGTCCGCCCTGGCAATTACGCCGGACTTTTGAACCGGTTCACGCAGAACGAGTTGCTAACTGGTTCTTTAAACAAGGGGGACGCGGCGCTTTGCGAACTATGGGAAGCCGCTTGCAGAATATTCTCATTGGTTCTTCTGTCGCTTCTATATTACACAGTTTATATGGCGATCGCCTCCGTACTCTGGTTTTAGCAAATTCCCCAGAACGTTTAGGTGAATGGCGGCGCGGTTTGCAAGACTGCTTAGGAATTGGTCGCACAGATTTTGGTCCTGACCAGGGTGTAGCTTTGTTTGAAACACCCGATGCTTTGGCTTTGAAGGCTGACCGACTGGTAAAGACTAATCAATTACCTTTAATTATAATTGACGATTCCGAAGAGCAAATCAGTTTAGCAATACTGCAATTTCCTCTATGGTTGGCTTTTGCACCAGACCCTAAAGCCGTGAGAAGTTACTCTGGTGAAAGGGTTAGTCAATAGCTAGTTATTTGCTAACAATAGATTATATATACTCATAACTGCTAATATAGTAGTATGGCTTATGTACCACTACGAGAAGCAGTTAAACAACTGGGATTGCACCCAAACACTTTAAGGAAGTACGCAGACAATGGCAAGATCGAAAGCATCAAAAACGAAGCAGGACAAAGACTTTTTCATGTCGAATCCTACCTCCGTGGTGCAGCTAGAACTTCCATTGTCTGCTACTGCCGAGTTAGTTCAACCAAGCAACGAGACGACCTTGGTAGACAAATCGCCTAT
>NZ_JAQMUH010000115.1:0-7136 GCF_028331025.1 Anabaenopsis arnoldii
CTACTATTTGAGGTGCGGTGATGGTAACATTACCGGCGTTACCTGCGCCTTGGGTAAAGGCTTCTACTCCGGCTCCGTCGGAAATTTGGAATCTGGGGGTGTTGATGGTGATGTTACCGGCATTGTTATCTGTGAGGGTGAAGGCTAAAATGCCGCCCACATCTCTGTTTGATCCTCTGTCAAAAGAGATGCCTGACATCGCTACTTGTTCGGTTGCCGTAATTGTTATCACCCCTGCATCACCTTTACCGCGAGTATCAGCGGTAATCAAAGAACCGTTTTCCAGGCTTAAGGTGGAAGTGTTGATAGTAATACCCCGACTACTTCCTTCTGCTGTAGGTCTTACTCTACTAGATATATAACTACTAAATCCTTGAGGATTTTTCCCCCTGAGACTCACTCCATCAGTAGCTGTAATGGTTATCGCTCCGGCATTACCTTTACCAAGGGTACTGGCATTAATATTAGCTCCGTTTTCCAGGGTTAAGGTAGAAGTATCAATAGTGATAGCCCCACTATTTCCTTCTCCTGTACGTAGTACGGTACTAGCTATATAACTACTAAATCCTTGACTATTTTCCCTCCTGAGACTCACTCCATCAGTAGCTGTAATGGTTATCGCTCCGGCATTACCTTTACCAGATGTACTGGCATTAATATTAGCTGCGTTTTCCAGGGTTAAGGTAGAAGTATCAATAGTGATACCGCCACTATTTCCTTCTCCTGTACTTAGTACGGTACTAGCTATATAAGCACTAAATCCCAGACGATTTTCCCCCCTGAGACTCACTCCATCAGTGGCTGTAATTTTTATGTCTCCGGCATTACCTTTACCAAAGGTACTAGCATTAATAAAACTATTCTTTTCTAAGGTTAAGGTAGAAGTATCAATAGTGATACCGCCACTATTTCCTTCTCCTGTACTTAGTACGGTACTAGCTATATAACTACTAAATCCTTGACTATTTTCCCCCCTGAGAGTCACTCCATCAGATGCTGTAATTTTAATAGCGCCGGCATTACCTTTACCCGAAGTATAGGCATTAAGATTAGCTGCGTTTTCCAGGGTTAAGGTAGAAGTATCAACAGTGATAGCCCCACTATTTCCTTCTCCTACCTGTTGTACAGTACTAGCTATATAACTGCTAAATCCTTGACTATTTTCCCCTGTCAGAGTCACTCCATCGGTGGCTGTAATTGCGATCGCTCCTGTATTACCTTTACCAAATATACCGGCATCAATAAAACCACCGTCTTTCACAGTTAAACTAGAAGTACTGATGTGGATATTCCCAGCATTTCCTTGGCCGAATACGCCATTAAATATGAATGAGTTATCCAGGGTGATTTTATCAGTATTATTAATCTGAATATCTCCCCCTTGGGCATCTGGTGAACCCATCCCCGGTGCTATCCCAGCACGCAGCTGACTATTTCCAGTTATCTGTAAATTTTGGGAATTTATTGTTATGCTCCCACCACCCCCAGCAGCAACATCAATAGAAGTACCATTACTGATGCTGATATTTCCCCTGGTGATATTTGTGGCTGCGCCACCCAAACTATCGGGAAAACTCAAACCCAAGTTTTCATGTATATCAACCCTTCCGGCTTGAGTTAAACCACCCAACTGTACTGTACTCCGCCGGGAGTTGATTTGAGTGTTATTCAGGCTGACATCACCCCCAATCAAAGCTAAAGTTTTACCCTCTGGAATACTCAGACGAGAATTAGTCAGGGTAATATTTCCTGGATGATCCCGAAATCTTAACCCATTGGGAACATTCACAGTTAATAACGGCGCTACTGTGGTATCTGTGCTACTAAACTCATAATTATCAAAGATAATACTATCCGCAGTGGCAGCCACAAAGGAACCTTTGACATCTAACCGAGCATTAGCACCGAAATTAATACCATGGGGATTAATTAAAAACAGGTTAGCATTACCCAACACTCCCAAGGTTCCCAAAATACTAGAAGGATTACTTCCCGTCACCCTGGTTAAAATATTACCAACATTATCGGGGTGACTAAAATAAACCCCTCTGTCAGCGCCGACATTAAAATCAGTGAAACTATGAAATAAGTTACTCCCACGGATGGCTCCCCCTTCGATCAGGTCACGGTTATTTACTGTATCATTCCTGACTGTGGAGTTTAAGCTATTGTCTGGTGTGAGTTGGGCGTTTACCATCTGCATATTTGCAGTAGTAATTAAGCCGATGAATATCTGAAGGAATAACTGATAACTGGGATGTTTGATTAACCCTGGAATTTTCATAACCTGGACTCCACAGAGAAATATAAACCGCTTTCTTGCCATGTTCTATCCTGAGATTTGACATGAATCAGGGGAATTCCCCAGTCAATACGAGCTTTTAACTGACCAGTCTGCCACTGCAGACCTAAGCCAGAACCCATCAAAGTATTAGTATTTAATTTAACTGTATGATCACTATTCCACCCGACCCCAAAATCTGCAAAGGGAATCACCGATAACACGCTTTCATTTTTGGATAGTCGCCACACAGGTAACTGAACCTCTGCTGTGACGACAACGCCATTATCTGTTAATAGAGCATCCTGACGATAACCCCGCACACTAGAAATTCCCCCGACACTAAACTGTTCCAATGGCACAAGAGTTTCTGTAGCTAACTGCCAATCAGAACGCAGCAGCAGTAACATATCACGTTTTTGATTTAAGGCACGCACATATTGCCCTTGTCCACGCCATGAAAAAAACCGACTATCGGGCAGCTGATTGTTAATAGTAGCATCAAATAATCCCACCCCTAAATTAAATTGAGAGTAAAAAGCTAATACTGAGGTTGGCTTGCGTGTTAGCCAATTCTGAGAGAAAGCAATTTTAGAAATCCGAGTTTTCCCATCATTATTAGCACCACGAGATATAGGAAAACCTTCCGCTTCCAGTTTAGTTTGGCTGTGTTGATGGGAAAAAATCACACTTAAACCGAATTCTTGATTAGGAGTTTGAAATAATGGTTGACTCAAACCAGCTTCGTAATAGCTAGAGTCGCCAGTAATATCGAGTCTGTCAAAGGGCGGCTCGGTGACGTTAGTTCTGGTCAACCCACTGGCTAATCGCAGTTTACCATTGCTGGGATTCAAGGGGATAGTGTAGCTCAAATCTATGACATTACTACCATCAGTGTTGGCATAACTCACAGTTAAACTATCACCATCACCGGAGACATTACCTTGATTAATTTTAATCCCCCGTCGCCATGTACCTACACTCGGAGAGCGACCGTTATTAGTAAAGATATCGATATGAAAAGTATCGGCTTCTGTCACGGTAACTTCTAATAAACTTAAATCTGGTCGCACTCCTGGTGTTAATTGTGCCGATATATTTTGAATTTGAGGATCGAGTTTCAAAAGTTGTAGGGCTTCTAGGATGCGATTTTGATTCAGGGGAGTTTGTGCAGCTAAAGCCAACCGGGAACGGATGTACTCCGGTCTTAAGCGTTGGGTTCCCCTAACCTTAATATCCTCAATACCTCCCTCTATGATTGTAACTTTGACTACTGCACCTTGAGCAGAAAGGTTTTGAGTTTCAATTACCACCCCAGAATTAACAAAACCATTATCAACATAAAACTTATTTAACCGCGATTCTACTGTTAGTAAATCAGCAAAGGTAATTTTTTGATCAAGAAAATCTTGAATTTCTGCCCTTAATTTCTCGTCACTAAAGGCCGTATTACCTAAAAATTCAAATCCTTGAACTTTAAATTGACTAGGAATAGCTTCTAGGGGTGCAGTATTAGTCGGGGGGGGATGGGTTTCGAGTGTAGATTCCTGTGTTATTATATCAGGCCTACCGGCGATTGGTGTCATCATCTGCTCATAGGTCTTGGCATATGCTGGATTTGTTAATACGACGAAAAATATACTACAACAGATCCTACCCAGCCAACCTCTCTTGATTTGGCAAAATACACCTTTACAGTTTTCAACATCTTTCAATGTCTGCTTTAAGACTGGAGCCATGTATTTACCCTGACCGTACGATTGTGCATGGTTTTTCCTTAATAAAGAATATTGTGTGTTTATAAGTATTTTTAGTATATAGCGCAACGTGGTTAAGTAAACAATATGAAAAATCCTCAAAATTCAATGTTTACGATATGATTTACTTAATCCTTTAAAGAAATCAACTCGTCTTGGGAGTGTCAAAGCTCCCCTACCCACCTTGGCTAGGCTAACACCTAGCTGTGTGGCTACTTTTGTTAAGATATTTGCAGCACCGTTACAGTCAGCGTTTACCAGTATCCCAGCAGAAGTTTTGTACAATCCGGGTTTTACCCTTTGACCTGACGGTTTCCATCCATTGGGTTTTTCACCATGTTTGTAGAGGCGATCGCCATCCAGGTAAGAGGCTTTTGATGTATACGCTTCTTCAGTCAGCGTTATTTTTATACCATATTCTGGACAAAGTTGTTTAAGACGTTGCGGGAAATGAGGAAACATGGGGATAAATCCCCTTGAGTCGGGTTTCATCCCCTCGCTAAAGCGTAGGGGTTCTCACGCTCCCACTATGTTTTGAGAGCAAGTTATTAATATCCTCTAACACCTGCATTGCTGACTCATATCTTTGATAGGAGTGGAGATGTACCATTTTATTTAATATTCTGGTCAATTCCTCAGTAGTATCCGCTAGTTCCGACCAATCTTGCCAAGTCTGCTCACCACTAGGAGATACTGCAGGAATAATGATGAAACCAGTTTTCAGATCCCTACCAAACTCTTTTTCTTGAGGATTTAGCCCTGTTAAGGCTTGTATGGCAATTATTCCCAAAGCATAAATGTCACTATTGAGTTTTGGTATACCACTCATTTGTTCAGGAGGTGCATAACCACGAGAAGCAAAGATAATTGAATCTAAGACATGGTTTTGGGCTTGCAGTTGTTTCACACCCCCAAAGTCAATTAAGACAATGTGTCCATCTGTTGTTCGCCTCATTAAGTTGCTGGGTTTGATGTCTTGATGAATGACATCATAGCTGTGGACAAAAACCAGTATCTGTAAAACTTCTGTGAGGATGTTGATGACTTCAGACCGTAAGTAACATATCCCGGAAGTTAACTCATGTTTCAAGGTATGACCTGGAATAAACTCCTGGACTAAATAAAAATTATTATTTTCTGAGAAAAAAGCTAGTAGTTGGGGTATTTGTGGGTGTTTACCCAGGATTTCCAGAATATCTGCTTCGGTATGAAATAGCCGTTTGACTAGATTCAGATATTCTTTATCTTGACGGACAGGGCGCATCTGCTTCACAACACACAGGGGATTTCCTGGGCGTTGAATATCTTGGGCTAAGTAAGTTTCGCTAAATCCTCCCCGCCCTAAATTATTGATAATTTGATAGCGCTTTCCCAGTAATGTCTGGGTTGTGAGTAATTTTCCTAAATAATCAGGCTCTGGTGTGGGTGTGACAGTTGTTTGTTGTTTTTGCAACTCAGCAATTAATTCTTTTTGTGCTTGCAACAGTTGTATAATTTGTTTTTTCTCCCGTTGACTATCATGAGCGCTATAGGCCAGCACACTTACACTTGCAACTACCAGACCCAGTGCAGGCGCAACCACGGGAAACCATCCGCCGTGGGTAAAAATTACAAAGTTACCCACAAATAAAACCAGCAAAGATGCGACTGACCGCAGTCCTAAGCTGAATGGATATCGCAGACGCCGGGCTAAATATCCCCCCAGTACAGACCATGACCCTATCCAAAGAACTTCAACCCAACCGGGTAAAAACCAAAACAGAGGCTGGTTATTTAAAACCGCACTCAGAATCTGACTAATCATGTGTCCATGTATTTCTACCCCTGCCATCCTACCGGAATTATCAGCTTTTCCAGTATTAAATGGGGTATTGAATATATCTTTTAGGCTCGGTGCTGTGGAACCAATTAAAACAATTCGGTCTTTGACTAAATCTGGTGTAATTTTACCTGCAAGTACTTGTGTAACAGTAACTTTTTCGGCAATGTTACCTGGGGAACGGTAATTCAGTAAGATTTGGTAGCCTCTGGTATCTGCATTTTGATAACCCCCAGAGTTACTTTTGAGGGGTGTAAATATCACATCACCTAATTGTAGTTCCTGATTCACGTTTGATTGCAGTGGAATGCCTTGCAGTGCTAAGTATTTCAGGGCTAACCTCCAACTTAAGGAATAGCTACTTTGGCAAATGTCAGACTTTTCCACTTTCACTGCTATGAGATTACGGCGAATCAAACCATCTGTATCTTCCACAAGATCGCTAAATCCTACCCGCCCGGGTTTTACTCCCGCAGGGGCTGCAATACCAGGCTCTCGAACATTGGTATGTTTACATATAGAAATAATCGAATCACTCCGCACTAAGCGTTGTAGAAGTTGTTCATGACCTGGTTGTACAGGTAAATCACGGAAGATATCTAAACCGATCGCAATGGGTTGATGTTCTTCGAGTTTGCTCAAAAGCTGATTGAGTACTTCACCAGATAAAGGCCAACCCCATCTTTGCAAATCCTCTTCGGTGATGGAGACAATTAATAAACGGGGATCTTTACCGGGATCAGTACGCATTTGCATCATCTGGTCATAGACCTTTAACTCCAGTACCTGTAATACTTGCAGTTTCTGCAATCCCAGTATTAACACTGTGGCAATTACAGTGCCAATAATCACTGGATACTTCAATATTTTTACTAAAAATTTAGTGATTTTTTTGATTAAGTAAGAGTCATCCACCATGATTGTTTACGTAATTTTTGCCAAGCCCAAATTTTAACTATTTCTGCTGGTCAGACTGAGAACTAGGATGATCTCCGCCCACCGATGATCAATAGTTTGTGGTGAAAGAGTCGGTAAAACCATGGCTAAAATCCTAGGTATTGGGGAAATTGAATAAACAGTATAATCATTTATATCATCGTGCTGAGAGGATGTTTTAAAAGTCAAAGTTAGTCAATGACCCACAGCAAGTTTTGCCGATCTCAAGGAGGAATTTAAACCCGCTAGCAAACAAAACTAGTTGGGTTCACTATCATTTGGCTCTGGGGTAGGTTCTGGGGTAGGCTCTGGGGTAGGTTCCGGGGTAGGTTCTGGGGTAGGA
>NZ_JAQMUH010000116.1:0-16402 GCF_028331025.1 Anabaenopsis arnoldii
AAACTTATGAAGGCTTGCCACACACAACCTGTAAATCAATCACAATATCAAAGACTGCTAATAGCTGGTTCATTGCTTTTGCTTACGAGCAAGAACACAAAGCAATAGATAAGCAGCACGAGATTGTAGGGGTGGATTTAGACATACAGTTATAAGAATCTGGTTTTTACCCAGTCTTACCTCTCATCCCTGAGCATAAATGCTCCCGATCAAGAGAACAAATCGCACTTAGCGATATTCAGTCTAACATTCCTGCTGGGCGGCTGTGAGTAGCCTTTGCAACACAACCAAGTCTTTCATCAGTCCGCTCCAGCAGAGTTGTTATGCGGCTTACGCTGTGACCATTGTAGATTTGATGTCAGGTGATGCTGGCTCGAAATGCAACACCATAATTTGCTCCGAACGCAACCCGACAGATTCATAAGTGCGTCCAGCGCGATCGCTAAATTCGACCTCAAATGCTGTACCATCAGCTAACAGTTCAACCACTGTCCCAACTTGCCCGCGCCATAAATTATATTCAGGAAGGTCAACGGTCAAAGCTATAACATCTAGCAATTTGGCTGTATTTTTTGGCATCTCTGATCACCTCCAAGCACTACAGTGGGTAGCAGGTTGTTAACCTCGGAATTTCCGAACCATGCTCAATGATCCAGCCACTCCGAAGGGTCGCACTTCTATTTTGCCATTCAATCGTAAAATCTAGTGTATGGCGTTGCCCAAACTCATCTTGTCTGCCGAGTCGCACTTCTTGAGTTTGAATCACTTCAAGCAAAATTTGGCGTAATTCTTCAGCGTTATCAGCAGTCATCCCAAGGCACGATAAAAACAGTCGCGCTTTGTGCTTGCCATCGTTATGTTCTGGATTGAGGCAATAGTCGCGAAGTTTACGAATATCGACAATTGCGTTCTCTGCATTGGGAAGGAGCATGAAAAAGCTGACATGGATAAGCATTCCTCAGTTCTAGGATTTATATAGCAGGATAGTGCCGGGCTAAAAAATTTTCTGCATCGGCTGTGTCTTTAATCACTCCATCCACAGTAGCAGCAAGTAAATCATCTAATATTTGCCGATATTGCGGCCCGGGTTTGTAGCCTAATTTCTTTAAATCATTACCATTGAGTAGAGGCTGCACGTTCACTAAAACTTGCAAATAACCCCATATCTGCCGTCTGAGGGTTCGGTCTGTTTGCAAAGCTGTTAAAATCAGCATGGGTAAATCATACTGTCGCAGTAACTGCACTATTTGACTGGGACGCTGACAAGTTGGCAATAATTCCATCACCTGTGTTTGGGCTGTAGCTAAGTTTTGCAAGCGTTGAATACCATCTTCTGGTAGGTGCAGATTTGTGGCTACCTTGACTCGATATTGTGGTTCTAAATGGGCGATTAGGGCTTCTAGGCGCATCTCCCAGGGGATGAGGTGGTTTTGCGGGTCAAATCGTCTTAAACAGGCTTCTAACAATCGCAATTGCTGCACAAGTGATTTATCTAATTTCAGGGTAGGATGGATACATTGCAACGCCCCTAATTCATTGAGTAGTTGTAAGGCTGATTTACCATAGGGGGCTTGGAGAATATATTTTAACTCGGCTTTGAGTCGAGTCTGTAGGGCTGGGGTTTTGATGTTGGTTTGGGCTGTGCGATCGTAAACCCCACTGTTAATGGCATACTTGATAAAGTCTTTTGTTTGGGCTTCTATTTCAAATCCAAAGCGGACAGCAAACCGTACACCGCGATAAATGCGCGTAGGGTCTTCAATAAAGCTGTTGGGGTGTAATACCCGAATTTGCTTGGCTTGTAAATCTATCAAACCACCGCAGAAATCCAGTAATTCCCCAGGACGAGGGGAGGTCAGCCGCACAGCCAGGGCGTTAATGGTAAAGTCACGGCGATACAAGTCTTGACGAATGGAACTAGCTTCAACTTCCGGATTTGCAGCTGGGTAAGGATAAAATTCTGTTCTAGCTGTGGCGATGTCCATCCACAATGAGTTTAGTTCTGGGTCTTTGTGCCACAATAAGGCCGCGGTCTGAAAAGCACCATGAATTTCTAGCCGCGCCCCTGAGTAAATTTTCTGTAGTGCTTTGGCTAGTTCTACACCAGCGCCAACATCTGCTGCTTGGTGAAAGCCATCAACTACAAGGTCTATATCTGTAATCATTAATGTCCCTGCGGCTGATTCTGCTAACAGTAAGTCTCGCACCGCACCACCTACTAAGTAAAGATGCCAACCGCGTTTTTCCGCTGCTTGGGATGCTACGGTGAGTAATTCCCACATCTGCGGCGCTAGGCGATTTTGTAATTCTGTATTCAAGTTAGTTTTGAAGGAATTGGTGATGGGGAATTTATTTTCCGCTTCGGCTTGATGTAATTCCCTCAGTACGTTGGTACGGGTGACAATTCCCACTAATTGCCCGTTTTCTAATACTGGTAAGCGTCCAATATCATAGGTTACCATTTGGGCTTGAATTTCTGGCAGGATGGTGTCTGGTGTGATGCTTTTAACTTTAGTTGTCATGTAGGCTTTGACTGGTGCATGACTAAATCCGTGGTGTAGGGCAATATCTATATCCCGTCGTGAGATAATTCCCACGAGTTTTCCTTGGGTATCAACTACAGATAAACCAGAATGTCCATAACGTAATAAAATTCTTTGTGCTTGGGAAATTGTGGTTTCCGGTCTAATTGTCCGGACTGGGGAAGACATTAAGTCTCTGGCTGTGGGAGGATGGGGAATTGAGGTTTTGATGCCTTCTAGGAGTTGTTGTAATATTTCTTGTGTATTTCCTTGGCGCAGACTTAGGGATGCGGCTTGAGAATGTCCACCACCGCCGAATATGTGAAATAGGAGATTGAGATTTACGCCGGGAATTTGCGACCTACCAATGATTGTTAAACGCAAGTCGCCTTCTTTGTGGGTATATTCGTTTGCCAGTAGTAAGGCATCTATTTGGGTTAATTCTACAAGCTCTGAAGCTAAACTTGATAGTCCTGGTACAAAATTATCTGTTTTTATGGTCACCCAGGCGATTTTATATCCTAGTAAATCAAAATACTCTAAGTTTTCCAGGGCTTCAGTTAATAGCTGTTGTAGTTGAGGCGATAACCCAGGGTCAAGATAAGTTGAAATTACTGATGCTCTGGCTCCTTGTTGCATTAACCAAGCTAAAGCTAAAGCATCTCTGGGTGTGGCACTTTCAAATGTTAATGAGCCGGTATCTACATGAATACCTAAGGCCATGACTGTGGCTTGGACTGGTGTAAGGGCAATTTCTTGTTTTTGCAACTCTTCCACAATTAAGGTCGTACAGGCTCCCACTGGTTCAATGTGGGATTGTGTGGCCGGAATAGTTAGCTGTTGACTGAGGTGATGATCATAAACTATGATTTCTTCTATGTTGGATAATTCTAACCATTCGGCGGCTTTACCCAGGCGATCGCGATGTTGTGTGTCAACGACTCTCAAAGAACGAATTTCTTCGGGAATGACTGAACGTCTCTCCATGATGGGATACTCGTCCCGGTGCAATGCTAAAAAATCTCTCACGGGGGGATGTGCGCCACCGCTAAGTACAATCTTGCTCCCAGGCAATAAACAGCTCAAACCTACCGCAGCTGCCAAGGCATCGAAATCAGCCGTGGTGTGACAAAGAATTAAGTCCATAGTCCTGTGTGGGAAATATTCATTGGCGGTGAGGGATTGCTCACGACCAACTAGAATTTAGTTCCTAATGAGTATGGTGACGCAATTTCTGCTAGCTTAACATATGAGTAAAAACTGTTGGGTCACCCTTTAGGATATTGTATCTTTAGTATTCCGCTGTTTTGGGAGAAGCAAAAATGACTATAATATTTCAATTCGCTCTGATATCTTTAGTTCTCACATCTTTTGTGTTAGTAATTGGGGTTCCTGTGGCCTATGCTACTCCGCAAAGTTGGGTAGAATCAAAAAAACTGCTCTGGGTTGGTTCCGGAGTCTGGTTTGCTTTGGTGATTTTAGTGGGTATATTAAACTTTTTTGTAGTTTAAGCGATCGCTGAGGTCTATTTCGCCAAAATAGCATAGCGCCGGAGCAGAAGAGCCAAGAACAAGATTTTCCTGTTATCTTGTTCTATTTACATAACTGTGCTCTCCTGCTCTTGAGCATTGAAAGAAGAAATGTATATTGGCCAGAGTATAGTTGATTAAGAGGCAGTCATGGCAGTTTTTGAGGGAACTTTTGCTCCACCAGCCGAACCGTTACATTTAGCAGTGGTTGTGGCTCGATTCAACGACCTTGTTACCGGGAAGCTGTTAGAGGGTTGTCAAGATTGCTTGAAACGCCACGGTGTAGACCCGGACCCCTATGGTAGTCAGGTAGACTATGTTTGGGTTCCGGGAAGTTTTGAAGTACCTCTAGTAGCACGCCAACTCGCACTTTCCCATCGTTATGATGCGGTAATTTGTCTAGGTGCTGTCATTAGGGGACAAACGCCTCATTTTGATTATGTATCTGCTGAAGTTTCTAAGGGGATTGCAGCCGCTAGCTTCCAAACTGGTGTGCCGGTAATTTTTGGCATTTTGACGGTGGATACCATGCAGCAAGCTTTAGAGCGGGCGGGTATTAAAGGCAATCATGGTTGGGATTATGCCATGAACGCTCTGGAAATGGCTAACCTGATGCGACAATTGCGGTCTAGTCTCACAGAGTTATCCCCCCAGAATGGCCAGTCTTTACCAGGATCTTTTTCTAGTCCAAGTTTGGGCAGTTTAGCCGCCGAGTCAAAAGAAGTAGGCTGAGACTGGTTCTGAGTGGCTCCGCTCCTCTCCTTGTCCAGGAGAGGGAAAACTGGCAAAATTGGGGGTTGACAAATAAAAATATATCTGAGAATATAGATAAAGGATGGAGATTGCGGGTATAGCTCAGTGGTAGAGCGTCACCTTGCCAAGGTGAATGTCGCGCGTTCGAATCGCGTTACCCGCTTGTAAAAAGTAAAAACTCTAAGTTAATATATATACTAAGAGCATTTACATTGAGTTAGAGAGTTTGGGGTGTAGTCAACTTGTATTTTATGGGTGTACTACACATGATATAGTCTCGCTATTGGAATGGCAGCATGATCTACCATCTGCTGGGCATTGATATAGGGGAACCAAACCCCAAACTATTTAGGGAAGGTATTCTCTTCACAACAAGAAACACACGCTCAAGTTAATAGAACGCTTGTGCCATCTCAAAAACCCGAAAAAATTGACTTGAATGGGGAATATATCTGTCCGTGCCGTCGCAAAGGACAGTTAGTTCCAATTACACTTACAGAAGCATTTGGTTGCGATCGCTGTCAACAAATCTTTGTAGTGCAAGATAATGGACATATCCTAGAACAACTTCCAACTAGCTATCCCTACCAGCGAGCCTGGTACTGGACGGGAAATAGTTGGCGTGTTGTGCCTACTCAGATGAGACAAAGCTATCTACCTATAGCATTAGGGATTATTTTCGTGCTAGTGATTATATGGTTACCATTAGCACTGCAATTGGCAAATAGTTCTAGAATTATTGCTTGGGCAATAGTAGCTGTACTGTTGGCTATTCTGCCAGCACTGATGGTCTGGCTTACTTACAGACGTTAATTCAATGACTGTTGAAGTTTTGGATGATTACCCTGAACCTATTAATAGCGCTAAACGCGCTTATCAAGCTTCCCTTAACTTAGGGTATACCAAGGGATTAGACCGCAGTCGGGCTGTGTTGGCAATGGCTCAGGCGCTAGCAAATTCCTTTGACGACATTTTAGAAGCCAACACTTTGGATTTAGAAGCCAGCAAAGAAATGGCTGTACCAGAGTTGATTTTAGATTGGCTAAAGCTGACTCCCACTAGGTTAGAAGCAGCAGTAGAAATTATGCAAAGGTTAGGAGAAATTTCCGACCCCTTACGGCGAGTCAGAACTGCTAACTATCAACTAGAAGATTCTCAAAGTTACACTCAGTTAATGCCTTTGGGAGTGATTGGATTTATTTATGAGGCTTTTCCTGATTTAGGGGCGATCGCCGCCGGTTTATGTATCAAAACTGGTAATAGTATTATACTCAAAGGCAGTACAGAGGCGAGTCATTCCAACCAGGCCATAGCCAATGTCTTGCAAAGCGCCATTGAGGAAGTTGGTTTACCCTCTGGTTGTGTGGAACTGATTAAGGCAGAACACGGTGCTTCCATGCGAGATTTAGTCACCCAAGACAAATATGTGAACTTAGTCATACCCTACGGACGTTTTAGCTTAGTCCAGCAGGTAATGCGGCAGTCAACTTGTCCAGTGTTAAAGTCAGCAATGGGTAACTGTTACCTTTACTGGTCTGTGAATAGCAGCTTAGAGATGGTACGCTGGATGATTATAGATAGCCACGAAAGCGAACCAGACCCAGTAAACGCCATAGAAAAAGTATTAATTCATCGCCAGGCTGTGCCATCATCTTTAGCAGTTCTGTGGAACAGCTTGCAAGAAAAAGGCTTTCAAATTAAAGGAGATGAAGAACTGGTAGCAGAGTTTCCCCACCTACAACCGGTCAAAGCAGGTGAATGGGGTAGCGCTTATTTAACAAAAACCGTATCATTTAAACTGGTAGACACTTTAGAAGATGCGATCGCTTGGATTAATCAATATAGTAGCGGACACGCTGACTGTATTGCCACGGAATCCTATCAAGAAAGTCGCCAGTTTGCCTTGGGGGTGAATAGCGCCTCCACCTACATCAACACTTCCCCCCGGTTTTCTCGTAACCCTTCCCGTGGAGATTCAGTATTTCTGGGTATGTCTAACCAAAAAGGACACCGCAGGGGGTTTGTTAGCCTAGAAACTTTAACTACTGCTAAACATATTATTCAAGGTAATGGGCGGTTTTAGAAGTGAACAGAGAAGTCAAGCTGTATTTTACCCCAGTTGTGGAGTTCCCTTAGTCACATTGAGAAACTGGTATCCACCAGTTAAACCCTGAGGTGGTGGGGGATTTGCGAAAACCTATTTAGCGGTAGATATTCATAAGCGGGGGCAGATAACCTTGGACTCACCACAAACGGCTTTCGACCGTTCCCTACCACGAATTGTTAGCTAGCTGTTGCTTCTACAAACTACATAGCCAACGAGAAATAGATGCAACTTGGTTCTCCTCATTTAAGTTGGCAGCATTACTGAGCGTCTGGCTTTCTAATTGCTTCCAAATTTCGGTAGCCATCCTTCTCTCAATCGCTGCCCCTACAAAAAATGTAAGTGGTAATAAATGACCAGCATCCGCGAATGATTGTCGTATACGATTGAGTGCCGCTTGTGCTGTTTTCCAATGCTCGTCAGCACCGGCTGGATCAATTCCACCCTTGAGTTCGCCCAATGCGATTGTGTAAGGCTCAAGTTGAACACGTTTAATTTTAATATTGTGAGATTTATTAGCAGGTAGTGCTTCTGGAGCAAGGTCGAACAAACAGATATCTACATTACTTTTAACCAAGGGAATATTTAGGTTATAGATAAGTGTACGCCTACCCAGATCACTCTCCCAACTGAGTCCGCGTAAAGATAATTCAATTTCTGCGTCATCGTTTGTCATCCCTATCCACTTTTTTGTTCTTGAATGCTGCCAGTGATATCTTTGACCTGCAATTGTAAGAGTTGAAAGAATAGTACGAGTTAGTTTTCTTTGTGCCAAAGCTCCACCAACATTACGCATCGAGCCTCCAAGCGTATCGCCACGAGTCAAGAGAAATCTAAACACTAATTCTTCTACAAAGTTTGCACCTGCTGGCTCCAGAAAGTTTTTGACTAAACCATTAATCGCATCAATTTTATCTTCTGGTGTCAAATAAGCAAGAGACTTATCAGACAATCCTGCCGCGGTCAATAATCCCATGTCGATACCATGAATGTGTAATAAGTCAGCAGGACTCTTAGCCAGATTTGCTGCTTCTTGAAGTGCCCTTGCTTCTGCAACATAAGGGCTAGCCCGTCGATTCTTCTCAAGGGCAAGTGCTACAAAGCCCGCACGAGTTGCTTCATAGGTTGTGACAAGATCGTCACTAGACTGAAGATGATTATGATAAGCATTCATAGGAGCGGCTTACTGTTTTTTCCATACGTAAACACACTTTCTCAAGGGAGCACGCCCATGGTTTCCCATTTGCTGGCTACTGTTACCTTTATCGCTGGGTAAAACGAGAATATTTTCAACTATAAAACCTAGTTTCTCTGCAAAGTCAGATAGGATCATATCTACTGAAATACTTATACCAGAATAACGCACATTGTCATTGACCATAAACAATACTGCTCCGGGTTTGAGTACGCGAGAACATTCTTGTATGACGCAAGCCATTTCATCAAAGTAACCTCTAACCATCCTGGGTATCCCATTATTATTTAATACACCTTGAAGTTTCTGATTATCTAAATAGCCCAGAATAGCTTGCAATAGAGGTTGTGAATTTGCAGTCTCTAAAGCCAATCTCCAATTTGGATTCATAGCCAATAAATCTTTTGAGCGATTTTCGACTGTACAGCTTAACATTTCCTGTCGGAGATCAATTAGTCCCTTTTCAGAAATATCTAATAATGCAAGCTCCAATGCATAAGTACGAGTGTAGTCATATCGGTTGCAATAGGGTGGAGACGTAATAACAGCATCATAAATTGCATCAGGTAAAGTCGGTAGCAATTTCAGACAAGACCCTTTGTAAAGCTGGATTTTACCAGGCGCTCTCTTAAACGAAAAAAGTTCTGTCTGATGTGTATGAGGTTTTAGGTCATTAATAATTTCTGCGATTTTATTAGCGATCGCATTATCAAAATCTAAGATTTCACCTTTATTGAAAGGCTTTTTACCTTGTCCACGACCGGAACGATAATCCCAACGAAGATACTGTCCATCTTTGCGAGTGTAGCTTATGGATTCTAAAACACAAAGCAAAGAAAAGAGCAAAACTTTTCGGACTCTTGGATTCTCCTGATAAAAAGCTCCGAGGTATTGCCCAATTGCTCTTTTGTTTTCTGTAGAATAAGCTCCTTTTGTAATCCTAAATTCTGGTAAACAGAACTCTCTATCATTCTGTTTCCATATTTGGGAACTTAACCAAGTTTTGAGACGTATAAGATCATCGGATATAAATTCGCTATCGAGAACCTTCTTGGTTTCAATAATCTGTTGACCAATGGGTAACAATTCAATCCCATCGGCATCTAGTCCCAAATCACTAACAGCAAACAAAGCGGTTCCGCTACCTGCAAAAGGATCTAATATCTTGCCCTGATTAAGCCTGTATTTTTCCAGTAAAAGCTCAACAAGAGAAGCAGAGAACGCTTCTTTATACTTGTACCATCGATAAATAGGTCTTGTTTTATTAGCTTGAAAACTTACTAAAAGTCTAGTAAGTGCAGGCTGAACTAAAAACTTAGTTTGAAAATGATGCTGCAATTGTTTGTCAAGGTTATCAATTTTTCTAAGAGCACTATTTTGGACTTCAGGGGTGATGTCGGAGATGCTTGACAGACTTGTCACAAGTATTGTCCCCATAAAACACGCATACGGTTATTATATCAGTGCCTTTAATAGTCTGCTGACTCTGGGTTACATCCCATTTGCCCTAACAGATGTGTGGAGGACAATTGGCTACAAGATTTAAGAGGATGTTTTAAAAGGGGGGAGGGTTGGGAAAAAAGCTCACAAGGTATAAGCTGAGATTTGTAGATATCAGCACCTTGTGAGTAAACGAATAAAGTATATCCTAGCAACCTAACATGGGAACAGTATCGCCATGATTCCCATCATACTCAGACGACTGGCTTGATTATTGACTAACTTTGATTTTTAAAACATCTTCTTAAGTTTTGTCAAGATTGTATGAACTTAGTCTAGATGAGGTGCAGTTCCCATGAGTTTTAACCAGCGATAATTAGAAGCCAATGCGGCAGTAAAATTTGGGCAAACATTGTATTTAACGCCAAAATCTTCACAAACATCAGCTAATATTTTAGATATTTGAGGATAATGAATATGGCAAATATTCGGAAATAAATGATGAACAACTTGATAGTTAAGACCACCAAGATACCAGGTTAAAAATTGATTATTGGGAGCGAAATCAACGGTAGTTCTTGTTTGAAATATTGCCCATTCATCCTCAATCTTTAAATCACCACTGGACTCAATAAAGTCTGCTGCTTCCATAACATGAGCCAGCATGAAAATTGTAATACTCACCAAGCCATAGGTCATATAAGTAATACAAAATCCTATAAGCGCCTGAATAGGTGTATATCCGATAGTAATTGGTATTCCCAAGAATAGCCCTAGCCAAATAAATTTCCCACTCACAAAAATCAACAGGTCTATTGGTTTAAGCTTAGGAATATCATAGGTGTGATATTTCCGGTTAACCGTAATGAAACCAATATCATGTATAGACCAATAAAAGGGTATGATAGTATATATCAACCAGATGAATATATGTTGAAACGAGTGATACCATTTATGCTCAACATAGACAGTCATCCTCACTAATCCACCACCATGTATTTCTACATCATGCCCTAATAAATTAGTGTATTTATGGTGGAGAAAATTATGTCTAAACTTCCACAAATAACTAGATAGACCAATGATATCATAAGTGATACCCAAGATATTATTGACAATTTTTTTGCGAGAGTAAGCACCGTGATTTGCATCATGTCCTACATTAAAAGCAACACCAGCAATTCCCAATCCTAAGAAAATACAGCTGATGACTTTTATCCATATTTGTGGTGGTCCGAAGAGAGTAAATACCCAAGCAGAGATTACCCAGGAAAAAAGGACTGCTGTTTTAATGTACATTGCAGGATTATCTCTAGTAGAAATATTCTGCGACTGAAAATAAGCATCAACCCGGCGATTGAGTTCTTTTCTAAAACCGTAGTTTTTGGTAAAAGTTACTTTTGGTTGTGTTTCTGTCATATATGTTCTTGCACTGGATTGTATTGTGGGAGAACTTGATTCTCCTGAGCTTCTCTTATCCACCGGGTGTGTGAGATCAAAAAAGCCCGCCAAAGCGGACTTTCTTGGTATGGCTGTGGATGATATTAGCCTAGTTTTGACTCTTAGAAGTATAGTAAACCTTGCTACCTGTATCCGGTACAAATTTACAGCTAACAGCAGAACGCCATAGAGACTTCCAAATAGGTTCCTCTGACTTGCGGAAATATTCACCCATCACTGGTTTAATCGCCTCAGTCGCCTTCAACAAATTGTAATGGGGAATGTTAAGGAATATGTGGTGAGCAACATGAGTACCAATATCATGATGAATGTGATTTACCCAACCGTAATCACGGTCAATACTAGAAATTGCGCCTTTGAGAAAAGTCCAATTTTCCCCACGGTACCAAGGAATATCTGGCTCAGTATGATGTAGAAATGTTACCAAATCTAACCAAATCACAAACACAATGTAGGGCATAGCGTAGTATTTTAGCAGCCACATCCAACCCCATTGATAGGTGAAGAAACCTAGTAAACCTACCATAGCAATCCACAGTATAGTACTAGTCAACACATCCGATTTTTCCGATGGCTTAAACAGGGGGCTGCTAGGTGAAAAGTGAGAACCTTCCTTACCTGGAGAACGCTTAAATAAATACACCGGATAAGCCAAAAGAAAGACATAATATCGCCCTATCTTTTGCAATAGTGGCATTTCCTTGTACTGGGATTCAGTCACAGGATACCAGCTTTCATCATTATCGATACTGCCAGTATTTTTGTGGTGAGTTCTGTGGCTAATTCTCCAACCATGATAAGGGACTAGTATTGGTGTGTGGGATAAGTGTCCAATCAAATCATTGAGCCATTTTTGCTTAGAAAAAGATTGGTGTCCGCAGTCATGTCCAACTACAAACAAAGCCCAAAACATTGTCCCTTGCATGAACCAGAAAACTGGCCAAAAATACCAAGAATCTAGATAATAAGCCACTGCATAAAGTAGGCTAATAATCAAGATGTCACGAAAAAAGTAAAATAGGGATTTAGTTACATTTGGCTGAAAGCATTCAGCCGGTATAGCAGCTTTCAAATCCTGAAGAGTAAAGGGAAGTTGGGTTTTTTCCTCAGACAATTTACAGTCATCAGAATTATTGAAAGCGATAGTATTTGATGGCACTTGATTCTTTTGTGGGATAGAAATCAGACTTTTTTGACATATTTTTGGGATTAGCTTTCACTAATACCCTATAAGGTAATCTCTGGTAATTCAACTCAGCTTAAAAGTAGATTAAGAATTACCAGAGCCTATTTAATTTACAGGATAATCAGCACTGTTGCAAGTATTGAGAATGCAATTTATGCCGGGTGGTATTTATTGTTGTTTTCCTGCGTAATACTCATTGAAGGTCTGATAGCCAATATCAGTTTGATACAGTTGACATTGGTCTGTGATTTGCTTCATTAAAGACCAAGAAAACTGACATTCATCATGTAGATAAGGCTGCCAATTTTTCTTAATGCTGCTATAGGCTAGACGCAAATTATAAGCAGGGATAGCAGTAGAAATGTGATGGGGAACGTGGACATTGATATCATGGCAGAGGATTTCTACCCAGCGGGGATAATCACAATGAATGGTACCAAATAGTTGTGCTAAAGCCTCATTCCACTTGTTAGCTGTTTCAAAAGAAACATCTGGGGCGGTGTGATGAACAATTGTGAAGGTACTCATCCAAAAATGGTAAACCATCCAGGGTAGTAGCCAAAATTTGACAAATCCCCAAATACCAGTTGTAGCAATCAAAAGAGGAAAAACGATGGCGGCAAACACAACTACTACAGCCACAGAAAGCTTAACACTTGATTGGTCTTTGGTTTTGAATTTCCGCCAATCAAAATGTACCACTGCCCAATGTCCAATGGAACCTACCCACCACAGACGCTGACGCATAAACCTTTCAAAGGCAAATTGCTTTAAGGGTGACCAATTGGTAAACACTTGTGTTCTAATGGGATGCCAAGCATTATCCTCATCCAACTTGTTGGTATGAGCATGGTGATGATTATGCTTAATTCGCCAGCTGTGGAAGGGGTAAATTAACGGCATCATAAATAAATGCCCCACTAAATCATTTACCCACATACTTTTAGCAAAAGACCTGTGACCACAATCATGGCCGATGACAAAAAAACCTGTTAAAGCAGTACCGGTAAAAATCCAAGCTAGGGGTAAGAGAAACCAAGGACTGATGGTGAGCAGATAGTAGCCCAAGGCTACCATAGAAACACTGATGAGAACTTGTGTCCAAGCTTTGCGACTGTTTTTCTCAAAACATTCCCTGGGTAAGCTTTTGATAATATCTTGTAGCTTCAGCTTGGGTTCGCCAAGGTCCTCACCTAGTTTTTGGCTGTTGATTATTGATGTAGTCATGAATACCTGGAAAACAACAGACTTCCCTACCAATTCACCAAAAAGGTGGATGGATGTAAAGTTTCTTAACATTAGCGTCTTGGATTATAGCAATCTCAGCTACACAAGCGCACTATTTTTATTAGCTATAGGAGATAATTTTCCCTGTGGTGAATGGTTATTAGTTTTTCAGGGAAATTAGCTTTGACCCACTATTAACCAATCACCTGTAAATTACTGCCTTTTACCTGCCAACTTGACATTTGTAGCTAGACCGAGTAATTGCAGTAATTGAATAGTCATCCAAGTTAAATCGATTTCCCACCATTCCAGGCCGTGACGAGCAGAGTATTGATAGGCATGGTGGTTATTATGCCAGCCTTCACCGAATACTAGCACCGCCACCCACCAGCAGTTAGTGGAGCGATCGCCAGAATCATGACTACGATAACCAAATTTGTGAGTAGCGCTGTTCACCAACCAGGTGCAATGGTACACCCAGACAATGCGAACAAAGATACCCCAGACCACAAAAGGCCAGCCACCCAGATACATGAGTAATAAACCCAGTGCCACCTGAATCAAAATAAAATATTTCTGTAAAAACTGATAAACTGAGTCTTCGGCAATATCTTTGGTGAACCGAGGAACGTCAGCATGAGCAGGAGAGTGATAAATTAACCAACCCATATGACTCCACCAGAAGCCTTTATTGGAATCATGGGGGTCTGTTTCGGTATCAGAATGTAAATGATGAATGCGATGTGTACCTACCCATTCAATTGGACCTCCTTGACAGGCCAATGTCCCACAAAACACCAAGAAATATTCCAGCCATTTGGGAGTTTGAAAACTGCGGTGAGTTACCAGACGGTGAAAACCTAGAGTAATACCCAATCCACCGGTTATCCAGTAAAGTAATAAAGCGACACCAACGGCATTCCAGCTAAAGTTACTAGGAACCAAAGCAAATAAAGCGCCGATGTGCAGAGCAATGAAAAACAGGGTATTCACCCAGTTAATTTGAGGTTTAGTTGAAGTAGCAATTGTCATGCAATAACCCGAGTTGAAATTGTCTAGCCTAATCTGCGTGATTGGAAAATCCGCATATCTAACTAATTTTTTGTGAAAGAGGAACTAATGAATAGCGTGGAACAGCTGCGGCAAGCAGAACAGGCACTGTTAGAGATTTTTTCTGGAATTGACGCTCAGGTCAAGCATAATCTGAAAAGAGTCCTGGATGCCTTTGGTCATCACCGTGTTGGGGCACACCATTTTGCTGGTGTCAGTGGTTATGGCCACGATGATTTAGGAAGACAGACGTTAGATCAAGTGTTTGCCGAAGTCATGGGTGCTGAAGCGGCGGCGGTGCGAGTGCAGTTTGTTTCTGGTACTCATGCGATCGCCTGCGCCTTATTTGGTGTGCTCCGTCCTGGAGATGAGATGTTAGCAGTAGCTGGTTCTCCCTACGATACGCTTGAAGAAGTCATTGGTTTACGAGGTAAAGGCCAAGGTTCCCTTCTTGAGTTTGGCATAAATTACCGCCAATTGGAGCTAACCCTCCAAGGAACTATAGATTGGCAAACCCTAAGTAGTAGCATTAGTGAGAACACCCGGTTAGTGTTGATTCAGCGTTCTTGCGGGTATTCCTGGCGGCCGAGTTTATCAATTAGCGACATAGAAAAAATCGTTTACCTAGTGAAACAGCAAAACCCCAACACCGTTTGTTTTGTAGATAACTGTTACGGGGAATTTATTGAAACCAGAGAACCCACAGATGTTGGTGCCGATTTAATCGCCGGGTCATTGATTAAAAATCCTGGGGGGACAATCGTCACAGCGGGGGGTTATATTGCTGGTCGTGCTGACCTAGTAGAAGCGGCCGCCTGTCGTCTCACAGCTCCTGGGATTGGTAGTTATGGTGGTGCTACCTTCGACCAAAATCGCCTGTTATTCCAGGGCTTATTTTTAGCTCCCCAGATGGTAGGGGAAGCCATGAAAGGAACTCACCTAACTGGTTATGTATTCCATAAGTTAGGTTATCCAGTCAATCCTGCACCCCTAGCACCCCGTGGGGATGTCATTCAAGCCATTAAACTCGGCTGTGCTGCCAAACTAATTGCCTTCTGTAAAGCCATACAACAGCATTCACCCGTAGGTTCCTATCTCGACCCCATTCCCGATGATATGCCGGGCTACGAGAGCCAAGTAGTCATGGCTGGGGGGACGTTTATTGAGGGAAGCACTTTAGAATTTTCCGCTGATGGTCCTTTGCGTGAGCCTTATGTGGTTTATTGCCAGGGGGGGACTCACTGGACCCATGTGGCGATCGCATTAGAGGCGGCGATCGCAGCGGTGGGAATGGCTACATAGGTTGAGTGAGTAGTAGCCTAGTTGACAATTAAATAGACAAACCTATACACTTATCTACACACCTATAAGTGTATTTATGTTTCTAAACAAGATATGACAGAATTAGACAACAAAGAAGTACAGTGTTGAGGTCGAGCAATGCTTTTATCCATTAAAACAAAGTTAAAACTGAGTAAAACCCAAGAAATAATAATGAATAAACACGCAGGTATTGCCAGGTTTACTTATAACTGGGGTTTAGCGACTTGGAATAATCTTTATAAAGATGGATTAAAGCCCAACAAATATATTCTGAATAAATTCTTTAATAATCATGTTAAACCTGAGTTTGAATGGATTAAACAAAAAGGTATTTGTCAGAAAATAACTCAATATGCTTTCGACCATTTAGGTGATTCTTTCTCTAGATTCTTTAGCGGTAAAGGTGGATATCCTAAGTTTAAAAAGAAAGGACATCGCGACGCGTTTACCATTGATGCTGGAGGTAAGCCGATTCCAGTAGGCGGCAAATCAATAAAGCTACCGACGATTGGAAGGGTAAAAACTTATGAAGGCTTGCCACACACAACCTGTAAATCAATCACAATATCAAAGACTGCTAATAGCTGGTTCATTGCTTTTGCTTACGAGCAA
>NZ_JAQMUH010000117.1:0-31781 GCF_028331025.1 Anabaenopsis arnoldii
AAAGTAGGTAAGGTCACGGGCAGAACACCCGTTTATAGGCTCTATGTGGAAGTACAGTAATGTATGTAGCAAAGGAGTACTAATAGACCGAGGGCTTGACCTCATCACTCTGGTTTTCGCGTTACTTGCAGTCTTCAGGGTATCTGACCCACTATTCTTTCCTGGTGTCTATGGCGCGGTGGAACCACACTGATCCCTTCCCGAACTCAGAGGTGAAACGCTGCAGCGGCCACGATAGTTGAGGGGTAGCCCTCCGCAAAAATAGCTCGATGCCAGGTTTATTTTTCTACGAATACCATAGATAAGAGCCTCTTCTACTATTGAAGGGGCTTTTGTTTTTTTTCTTGGCTTATTTTCCTTTAGGTAGGTATAGAGGTAAAATGCTTATGGTTGAAGAAATTCATAAAATTTTATTATTTTAAGAATAATCATTGTAGTCTACCTTGAGAACCTCTAACATGGAATGGGGATGGGACACAGACAAAAATATGCTTGATGATCTTTTTATTCCTTTTTTAGGTAAAAAAATTGGAATTTTGGGTCATGATAATGGTGGTAAGTCAGTGCTTTTCCAACTAATTCACAGCCAGACAATAGAACCAAGTCCTGGATCTACTGACAAACCAGAACAGAGGAAAACGCTGAAGATCAATTTTGAGTATAAATGTGTTCAGAAATCAATATTAATAGAGGTACTTATTGATACACCTGGCGACAAAGCGAGACCGTATACGCGAAAAGAAGTATTTCAAAAACAGGATTATATTATCTATCTTCTCAGAAGCGATCTAGTCTTGGCTCGCAATCACAACATAGCCGTTACAGAAGACATGAATCGGGCTAGGTTGTCTGTTAAAAATTGCTTAAAGCAAGATTTTAGTAATTTTCAAGAATGGGCTAAAGATGATTTTCTGTTTAAAAGTAAAAAACAGTTGATTATTGTTGGCAATCATTTCGCCCAGAGCGCAGATCAGAAAATAGTCATCCCTGTATCTGATGAAAGAGCTACTGAAGATTTTTTTGTTCCTAATTTCTTAGATGAATCAATCAAAGAAGATTATTCTAGAGAATTCAAGACAATCATATCAGAAATCATAGGTACAAAACTATTCTATGATGTGCGATTCGTAGTTGGAAGTCTGGCTGCCAATAATCTGGGTAACCAATTGGTACTAAGTATTTTTAATGAGCTAATATAGGATATTAAAATGGCTTGTTTAGCATTTTATGTTCAAAATTTTAATAAAGATATTCCAACTGTCATCTTTAAAAACTCAAGAAGAATTGAAGCTTTTGAGGGAGAAGGTCAGGATATAATTCGGAAAATAGATGATCTCGCTCTCCATGGTTCCGAGTTAGTTAATGAATCAAATGTACGTATAATACATAAAAAAAATGCGGAATTTTATGTTGAATTAATCACTGAACAGTTAGATGTATCTGGTCGTCCTGCAAAAATCGGTATTTACGGTAGGAAACCTAGTTTATCTTGGGAATATAGTTTTGAAGACTGGGTTTTTGATATTTTTGACAGAGTTAAGGAGTTTTCAATTGAAGTTGACCGCTCAGTTAAACAAGAACAGTTACGCATCATACGCTCAGGGCTAAAGTCTATTTACTATCAACATAAAATTAAAGCTCAGGTTATGCTCATAGTAAAGCTTGCTCTGGGTTCTTTTATACCCATTTTAGTAGGTTTATTATTAGGAATTTCCCCATTTATCGATGTTAAAAGCAGTTTATTCTTAAGTGGTATTATTGGTATTAATAATATTTTTCTAATTCTCTTAATACAGGATAAAGTTTAATGTCAAAAAAGATTATTCAAGACCGTATTGAGAGGGTTCCTGTTGATAACCCAGACGAGCGCGAGATAATCATAGTTGTATCTAATTTTGACAGAGAAAGGCTTGAGTATCCTGAACCTGGAAATAAAACATTTGAGAATATGGGAGGAGTTTGTTTTGTCCGAGATGATATTGAATTTTATGATCAAAATAGTCAAGAATTCTTAAAAGTTTTGAAGGAGCAGGGTCTTTTGAGAGTCGGGAATATTCTGCTTCAAACTAAGTATGGGTATCAGTATCCAAATAAGAAATATAAGGAGCTTTCAAACAGACTTCATCAAAGGTTTCAGCGTCCATATTATTTGCAAGCAGAAGCACTTCGTGAGCATTCAATAGACAGAAAGTATAACTGCTATCTTCATGTCTGTACTCTTCTGGGGGCGAAAAAAGTTTCTATAAATATCATTGATCAAAAGCACAGTAGTTCAGCAAACCGCTTAGGATTAAATCTTCTTGGGAATTTTCCCATAAAAACTAGTGGGGATTCTTCCGCTCAGGAAATAATTGAATATTATCGCTCAAGAACAAGGAAAATGGCGGGAAGTTTACCAAACATCGAGGAGGCTGAAAGGTACGTTGAAGGTGAATTGTTACAAGAGGATGAAGATATTAGCAACTTGATTAATGCTCGTAAATTAGCTTTGAGAAGGTATAGCGAATTTACTAACCCAATAACAGAAGAAAACTTCCGACTAGATTTGTTTAGTCAGGTGACAACAGTGTTAAGTCTGGGAGCAAAAATAGAGTTTCCTCAGTATCTTTCATCTTTGAATTTAAACCTGAATAAATATGTGAAAAAAATTCAAAAGTTTACTTTAGATGTAAAAGTATCTTTCCCCCCTTCAGTAGGACAATAGCAATCCTCTCTGGAGATTGCAAGTTTATAAATTATCTAGAATAGGCTGTAAATAGCTTGTGTACAGGTCATCTCGTGGAGACCTGATTTTGATTCATAATGCTATGTGATATGTAAAGCTACAAATTTAATTACATCTCCTAACCCTTGTTGAGTCTTCAGGTTGCTGAAAATAAAAGGTTTATCACCGCGCATTTTCTGAGTGTCTCGTTTCATGATATCTAAATCTGCTCCGACATAGGGCGCAAGGTCAATTTTATTAATCACTAACAAGTCAGATTTAGTAATACCAGGTCCACCCTTGCGGGGAATTTTATCACCAGCAGCCACATCGATGACATAGATTGTTAAATCTACTAGTTCTGGACTAAAGGTAGCTGCTAAGTTATCACCGCCACTTTCTAAAAATACTAAATCTAAATTAGTAAATTGGTTTTCTAATTGTTCAATAGCAGCCAAATTCATAGAAGCATCTTCCCGAATTGCTGTATGGGGACAACCTCCAGTTTCTACCCCTAAGATGCGATCGCTAGTCAAGGCCTGAGAACGTACCAAAAACTGAGCATCCTCTTGGGTATAAATATCATTCGTGACTACCGCCAGCTGATACTGCTCACGCAAAGTCTTACACAAAGCATCGACTAAGGCGGTTTTCCCCGAACCCACCGGGCCTGCTACTCCTACACGCAATGCACTCATTATTTTTGTATCTAACTCCTAAACAACCTTGTATACTGGGTTTCGTGCTGCATACTAGCTAAGGATAAACCCCAGCTACAACAACTGAGGTCGTCATCCTCTAAGGCCAATATTTCCCTCACAGCGGCGCTGATTAATGGTTGTAACTCTAACAATAATTCTTGTCCCGCAGTTTGACCCAGGGGAATGAGTTTCACTCCCCCTGTAATTAAATTACTAGCCCAACTATGTAAATATGCCAGTAAAGCAGCTTGATGGTTGATCTCCCAATGAGCCACAGCAATCCCAAAGGCGATCGCATAATTGACAGGATTACCCACAGCACTCACTAAAGGCGTGATATCCGGTTCTAGTTTACCCAACAACTGAGTTAGCGATCGCCCCATTTGCCAACCAGAAGCGCGCAATTCCGCGGTTTCTCTAGCAGCAGATAACCACACATTCCAACGACATAAAGCCGATACATCCCCAATACTAGCGGATTCCTGAGCACGTACCATCACCGCAGCATCTAACCGAATTGCACCATAACGCAGTTCCCCCTCCAACCAATGTTTCAGGGTGGTTGGACTGGAAACAGTGCCATTTTCCACCAGCCTTTCTAAGCCTTCAGAATAGCTATATGCTCCCACAGGTAACCCTGGACTTGCTAACTGTAATATAGATAGGAAATTGGCATCAGTGAGAGTAATGGTGTCCATAAGCGCCTAATTCCGGCTGAAATGGTAGGGTTTCCTCTATAACTTCTAGTCCCAGTTGTTCTAGCATTGTGCGTAAAACTGAATCTGGTAATAAGCGTAAATAGCTAGAAGTAATTTCTACAGGTACATGGCGATTTCCCAAATGGTATACTGCCCGCATTAATAAAAGTGGCGTTGGTGCCAAAACAGTTAACACTGTTTCTGGTTTAGCAGTAATTCTGACTTTTTCCTTGTGGGTTTCGCTTTGCAAAATATCACCATCTTGCAGTATTACCCCTCTGGGTAAACGCGTAAATATAACTTGACCATCTTCGGTTTCCCAACGATGGCGAACGCGGGTGCGTTCTTCCGCAGTCAGTGGGAGGGTGAAACTGACAGATGCATCAGGATTAGGCGGTTGACGTTGGGTGAATATCAACATAGTAATTATTGTCACCCCCTATTTAATCAAACAGACACCAAGCGTCGCAAAGATTCAGCCCGGCGCTTGGCAATGGTATTATTGGGAGCAATTTTTAATGCTTGCTCATACATTTCCAGGGCTTGAGCAGTTAATTTTTTGCGTTCGTAGGCGTGTCCGAGGTTATTCAGTGCTGTTACATAGTCTTGTTGATGTTTGAGAGCTTCTTTATACTGACGAATTGCTAAGTCATATTGCTCTTGGCTGAAATAAACATAGCCTAAGCCGTTGTAAATAGGGGCGGTAATATCTTCTTCTTCCTCCTCAGCAGCTTTCAGAGCTTTTTGAAACAGTACCACCGCCTGAGAAAATAACTTTTTTTCCGAATAGATACTAGCTAACTCATAATATTCTTGAGCCGTACCCTTTTGGTTCTCTAATTTTTTGCGTAATCTGGATAAGGCACTTTCACGCCTGCGAGTTTTGAAAATTTGGCGGAAAACATTCACAACTGCGAATGAAAGCAGACCGACGAAAATTGACAGATAAATAATGACTAAATTTTGATCCATTGTCTGGAAATACAAATATTAAAATTTCACACTTCTGTATCTATTATGGGACACTGGGAAGATGAGGTAAATATTTCTTTACTTACGGTAAGCCCCAATAGTTCACACGTTCTTTGAGCCAACCATCTGCTGTATATTGGGCGATCGCTTGATTAACTTGTCTTCTTAACTGATCATACTGCAATCCCTTGGGCATCACTACAGATAAAGGTTCTGTAGATAGCTTGGTCGGTAACAGTCTGTATTGGGGATATTCTTGTACCCAACCGCTCAGAACACTAGCATCCGCAGCAAAGGCTACCACTGTATTATTTTCTGTCAGCCGCCGCGCCGACTCATATGAACTAACTCCCACTAACTCCGCCTTCGGCACATAGTAACGTATGTCAGCAATTGTGCTGGAGTCATTGATTACCGCCACTTTGCGGTTGGCTAAATCACCCAACTTACTCACAGACGTATCTTTTGTTACTACAAAAGTGCCGTCATAATAGTAAGGAACACTGAGACTGACTACACGCGATCGCGATTCCGTTGCTGTTACCCTAGCGATGGCTAAATCCACTTTCTTGTTTAAGACTACAGACAAGCGATCGCTGTTGGCTACCGGTTGTAACCTGACAGCATCTGGTTTACCTAACAAATCAAACCCCAGACGCTTTGCCAAGTCAATTTCCAACCCTTGTAAATTACCGTCAACATCTCTAAATCCCAAAGGGCGTAAGTTATCTTTAACGGCAATAGTCAAATAACCTCGACGCTGGATTTCTGGCATTTGAGACCCATTTGCCATAAATCCCCAGTAAAAACAGACAATACAAACAATAGTAGCGGATAATACCAGATGTAACTGATTAATTTTTAGCCATCTGTTACATCGGTTATTCATCCGTTACCACCCTTATCCTTTAGCCTGTAGTGCTAACTCAGCTACTTTACCAAATGCAGCAGGATCTAGGACTGCCAATTGTGCCAACATTTTGCGATTGAGTTGAATATCAGCTTTTTTGAGATTGCCCATTAACTGACTGTAACTCAAACCATGTTGCCTAGCAGCGGCATTGATGCGGGTAATCCACAGACGGCGAAAATCGCGCTTTTTCTTTTTGCGATCACGATAAGCACTCCGTAGCGCCTTCATCACCTGTTGATTAGCGGTTCTAAACAGAGTTGAGTGAGAACCACGAAACCCCTTAGCTAGTTTGAGAATTTTATTGCGGCGTTTACGAGCTACATTACCGCGTTTTACCCTTGTCATAATTTATTTCCTGAACAATTTACAAATAAGGAAGCATCAACCGCACATTGTCTTCATCCCGTTCGTGTACCAGTGCAGTTTTGGACAGGTTACGCTTTTTGTTAGAAGATTTGTGTTCTAAAAGGTGGCTTTTAAAAGCTTTGCGACGGACAATTTTACCGCTACCAGTGGCACGGAATCGCTTCGCCGCTGCTTTACGAGTCTTGAGTTTAGGCATGGTCTAACGTTAATTCGACACAATCCATAATTATATACTATTTCCTGAAATCTTCTGGCAAATCAACTACACATTCAGGAAACTGGCGTTGTAATGCCACAAAAACAGGACAAGGCGGTTCTGCTTGTAAATTTTCTGGGTTACTCCAGGAAAAAGGCGCTTGTTGTGATGCAGACATCCATAACAAGCGCTTTGCTCGTGTCATAGCCACATAGAGTAAACGGTATTCCTCAGACATTTTTAAATGTTCTGCTTCTTCCCACGCCTGGTACACATTAGGTATATGAGATTTACCATGTAGCGCCGTGCGAATTTGGGCGCGGGCAACTTCCGATAAAGTAAACTTACCTAAAAACTGGCTTTTGGGAGCAACCCAAAACTTACCAGGAATTGACTTTTCATGTAGAAACGGAATAAATACATAGTCCCAATCTAACCCCTTCGCTTTGTGCATAGTGATAATGGTCAATTGACCCGGACGAGTATAACGGCCTTCCAAATCATCGGTTTCCACTGGTTCAAACCGTTCAGAATTGACAATTTCACTTAAAGCCCCCAGCATTGCTTCCATAGAATTATGGTCAGTTACTTGCTGATTTACCCGTTCCGCGAGTTTATCAGCACTTGCCAATTCCGCTTGTTCATAGTTTAAAGTTAAAGCCACAAAGGAAATCAGATCATACAAGGGCAATTCCAAAGGAGCGCGAAGTAAACTACGACACAGATGCGCTGCTTTTTGTAGTGCCTCTACCCGGGGTGCTGCTAAGGGACTGGGATATAAAAATTCTTCTGGTAGACTAGCTAGAGGGTTGAGGTCTTGGGTAGGAATCAATTGACGTTGTACCAACACCTCCAAAGCAGCCTTGAGATAGTCAGAAGAATGGGGGCGATGGCAAAATTGCAATAATGCCAAAACTTCCTTGGGAACATGAGAACGGCGATCGCTTTCACCTACATCATAAAGTTTAATTTTATGATCCTGACACACAGGTTCGAGCCTCTGTGTTAACCAGCGTCCTTGGCGATTTTCTCGCACCAGAATTGCTGCACTCATATTGTGAGGATTTTCAGCAAACAACTCCACCACTCTTTGAGACAGTAATTCGACTGTATGATCAATATCCCGCGGTTTATAAAGCTCTAATCCCCTTCCTGTGGGTACTGGATTAGCATTTTTTTGGGGGTCGCCGGTATTAACAGGGCGGATTTTTTGCTCACTAAAGGGCAATTGCCGATTTTTGCGCTGATAAAACCCGTTTACCCATTCTAGAGCATAGTTGGCAGCAGCAATGATGATTCTGTTACTGCGTCCAGCTTGATCCATATTTGCTAGTTTGCCCAAGCCATGGCAAAATTGGCAAAACTCCCGGAAATATATCGGATCTGCCGGGGTAAAAGTCGAGTTAATCGCCTGATTCGGATCACCAACACGCACTAAGTTACCTGGAGAGTAGGGATTAGTCGGTGAATAATTATCTCCCTCAACACCGGCTAAAATCTCTAACAGCTTCGTCTGTAAAGGACTAGAATCTTGGGCTTCATCCTCAAATACACCTAAAACTTGGTTTTGTTCGATGGTACGGGCGCTATGGTTTTCCAGAACACGAATCGCCGCCAGGATCATATCATCGTAGTCAATGAAATCATGCGATCGCATGAGATTCTCATATTCTTCATACAATCCCGCAGCTATCCGTAAAGTTACGTATTTATCTGTTATTTTTTCAGTCCACCCTCTGAGTTGGTCTGGTTTGATTCCAGAACTTTTAGCCTCATGAATGACGGTGGTGGCTAAGTCTGGTAAAACTTCCGTGCGCAAAACTGACTGACGACGTAATTTTTCTGTCTCTTCCCCGTCAAATTGCTCACCCTCTAGCAACCGGACATAAAGTTCCGGATGATTATTAATCCATTGCTCTACTGCTTTACGTACAAACCGGTGGCTTTGATTAGGAGTAATTAACGTGACATTATCTAAATCTAAACCAGACAAATCAGGGTAACGGCTAGCAATATTCAAAGCTAGACCATGTAAAGTATAAACAGCAAAGCCCGACTGAGGTAGAGATAAATCTTTTAAGTATTGGCAAATTTTTGTTTTAATATTGGCAGCAGCCGAACGAGTAAAAGTTACAACTACAACCTGACGACGGTCAAACACACCAGACTGAGCATAAACTTGGTACTGACGAGCGATCGCCATCGCTGCTGCTGCAGCCATACCAGTAGATTTACCAGCCCCCGGAACCGCCGAAACAGCCAGGAGTCCTGAAGTCCAATCAGCCATTTGCTGTTGTCCTGGGCGCAGAGTGTTACGGACTCCCCAAATCTTTCCTTGTAACTGAGACTGAATAAATTCCCCAGAGAAATTAGGACTAAGTTCAGAATTTAACATAAAAATTGAGATTTAAAAAGCACAGTAGTTTTATGTATCAGATCATCTCCCAACTGCAAAAACTGCATCAAGGTTTGACAAATAGGCAACCATATCTAAATTATTATCTAGGATTAGCTGCAATCATCGCCCTGAGTACCGTCTTACGCTTTCAGAATTTAGACTTAAAACCTCTGTGGATGGACGAGGTAATTACAGCTATTTTCAGTTTAGGGAAAAATTATGATCAATTGCCCTTAGATATCTTATTCCCACTGCAAAGAGTCCCAGAAATTTTTACTTACCAGTCTGGGGTTACTTGTGATCAAATTGCTGCAAATCTAACCCATCAGTCTACCCATCCTCCATTATTTTTTTGTGGAATGTACAGCTGGTTAGGGTGGATGACTCCCTTGGGTTCAGAGTGGGTAACAAAATTGCGATCGCTACCGGCCTTATTTGGCGTGGGTACCATTGTCGGGATTTATTTTGTCAACCGCACTGCTTTTTCTCCCGCATCGGGAATCATCGCCGCATTAATCATGGCTGTTTCTCCCTTTGCTGTTTACCTTTCCCAAGAAGCACGTCATTATACCATGCCCATGTTCCTCATCACTTTAGCATTATGGGGACTAATGGAAATTCAGCGGGATATTTTAGATAATAAACGCCTGAGATGGTGGGTTGTGCTCTTATGGTCAATTGCGAATATTATTGGTCTTTATACTCACTACTTTTTTATTTTGGCGTTCATTGCTGAAATTATCACACTAATCTTATTAATCTATTGGTGTAAAACTTCGATATTCAAAAACAGCTTAATTATAGCAACTACTGGGGTGGTAATTAGTTTTATTCCCTGGATGCCGGTAATGTTGAATCATTTTCAGAGTTCAGCCACCAACTGGTTACCTGCTACTATGCACATCTCCCCAGTATATAACACCTTAATTAGTTGGATTTTAATGGTAATTGCTCTACCTGTGGAAAATCAGCCTTTAGTAATTACAGTTATCTGTGGCTTTTTCATGGTAACTTTTGCCATTTGGGTAGGTTTGCAAGTATGGAAGGGTTTAAAAACTGTCTATTTACAAAAGACAACCCATTTATCAATCTTAACCCTGGCCACTTTTATGATTGTGGTGTTAATGCAGTTTTTTGCTATAGCCTACTTATTTGGTAAAGATATAACTGCTATTCCCCGCTATAACTTTGTTTATTATCCCAGTTTTTGCGCTTTGTTGGCAGCTAGTATTGGCAAAAATCACCAGTCAAAATTGATAATTTTGTTGGTGGGGGTTCTCAGTTGTGTGTTTGTAGTTTCTAATTTATTCTTTCAAAAGCCGTTCCTACCTGAACAAGTTGCGCAAAACATGAATTTAGAACCATCTGCGCCCATCATGCTAGTGGTAGGATATAGCAATTATCAGGATGTGGCATTGGGATTAGGTTTTGCTTTAGCATTAGAAAAACTGAGGAATAATACCAACAGTTTCAATCAATTTGATACTGTGGGTTTTTTAGAAAAATCTCCCCATTCACCTCCCTTGTGGGAGAAACTTGATCAAATGCCAACACTGGGAATATCTCAGATAAATTTATGGATAGTTGGCCCGGGAATGATCAGGAAGAGTTATCCCCAGCAGTTGGGGCTGTTTGGGGATAGTATTTGTAATATAGACACTGCACAGCACCATCGGATAGGTATTCCCTATCAACTTTACCGCTGTCAGAAAATTAGACAAGTTACAGGGGCGGCGATCACTGCCCCATCTGCATCTTTGAATACTCGTGGTATGATTAAACCACCAATTGTGGGAGGAATGGGCTAAGTAGACCCACGGATGCTCGGCGCACAGAGGTTGCATCGGCCGCATCTATAATTCCGTTGTTGGTAGCGTCTCCTATAATCAGGGGATCAGTCACAGGGAAAGCTCTAAATCCTGAATCAAGTCCCACATTTACCCGAGAAATTAAGGCCGCATCTGTAGAAAGATAGCCTTCTGTTTTGGTCGTATCTCCCACTAATGCTACCAGCTGTACTGCACTGTCTCCTACTAAGCCCGCACCGGGAAGTATTTGCAGTACACCTTTAGCACCGTAGGTTGCTGTCTGCTGAAGTTGAGCATTCAAGGTGATTAAGTCGGTACTAGCATTGAGGGCAGGTCCGCTGAGGGTAAACTGAGCTTGTCCTGGTGTATTGAAGTCAGAATTTAAATTCCAACCCGATGCGACTACATTTGCTCCTGTAATAGCCAGCAGGTCTGGGTCATATTGCAAGGTAAAGCTAATGTTGTCTACACCACCGGGATTGGTGATGCGGATGGGTAAAGGATTGAATTGACCACCCCCACGTATGTTTACTTCTTGACCAGGGGCGCGGCTAAAGTCAGGTAAGGTGAGGACTGGTACTGTGGGGCTATTGACGGTAAATTCCCGAACAAAGTTACCACCTGGGAAACCATCTTCATTACCATCAAGTAAGCGTCCGTTCGTGCTGACGAAACCATCACTACGGCTCTCCAGGGTCAGGGTGTAATTACCAGGTGCTAGAATGTCACCTGTTTTAACGAAAGTCAGGGCGTTGTCAGTCTCATCCCAAATGAGTGAACCATTGATAATATTGCCTTCACTATCGGTGAGGGTGAGGTCTGGTAGGTCTGTAACTGGGGCGAGTGGGTTGGCTAAGTCTAATCCTGTGTAAAGGTTGAGAACACTGAGATTGACGTCATCATTGAATGTCAAGACAAAGCCACTGGAATTAGTCTGAAAGTTATTGACTTGCAAAGCTTCCATCCTATCAACAGTTATGCTGGTATCAGCTTGAGTGGGGATGACTTCAGTTAAACCTAAATTATCCTGAGCCAGACTATAGAAAGCATATGTACGACCCACTTCACCGTTATAGATAGCAGATGTTTGAGTAATGCCCTGTTGCCAGATAGTAAAGTCACCATTATCTATAGCTACATAGATATCATAGGAGGCAATGCCACTACCGTTATCTGTACCCGTCCAAGATACAGTAAAGTTAGGCTCATTACTGTTGGCTGGTAAAGGGTTAACTTGGCTGACGGGGATGTCACTATCTAAGGTGTTAAAGACTGGATTAGTGAGGAGGGGAGTTTGATTGTTAAAGGTGATGCTCCCTTGGGCATCGATGCGGGTATTATTAGTAATATTGCTTAGGGGTTGGATGCTGTAACTGACAAATCCCCGTCCGGCTCCGTTAGAGTCGTTAGGAGGTAAAAAGCCTTGGGTAGTATTATCTACAGGGTTGCCAGTTAAGGGGTCAATGGCGGTGAATGTCCAAGTTACAATACCAGTGGCTACATCTAACCCAGCATTGACATCGACAAACACACCGCGAGTGTCCCGCAGGTCGAGGCGTTGATTATAATTTTGTACGCCGTTGGTAACTAGGGTAATATCTCCAAAGCCAAGGTTATTTAAGGTGAAGGTATTAAAGTCTAGGTCTGTGTCTAGTTGTTGGCTGATGGTAACTTGGGCAACAGGTGTGGTTTCAGCTTCAGCGTTATTACTGAAGCGGATAGTATAGGGAATAATTGCTCCGGCGGTTAAATAATGTTCAGTACCGAAACCGTCGGGATTCACCAGGGTATTGGGAGCGCTGACCGTAGTCAGTCGTTGTTCTGTAACAGCACCTTGGATAAATTGCAGGTCGCCATTGGTGATAAAAATATCTAGGATGACATCTTCTAGGATATCTGGATCTGTAATTCCGGCATCGCGGGCAATTTGTTCAGCGGCGGCCCGTTGTTCGGGGGTGAGGGTAGCTGCTGTGACAATATTCCGGGGGTAGGTTAGGTCTGTGAAGGTATTAGTATCTTGTCCTGGGGCGTAGTCAAAGAGGGATTCGCCTTGAACAATGCGCCAACTGTTGCCATAGTCGCCGTAAAGTTGTTCATTAGAGATACTTCCGCCAATGACCGTACCATCCCGGAGGTTAAATTCATCATTGCGGTTATTGTTAAAGTTACCCAGGAGTCCTACCACTTTACCTTGGCGGTTATCTGCTAAACCAAGGTTAATATTTAGGAAGCTCCCATTATGTTTTACCTGGATGAGGTCGTTATTGGCGGTGATAATTCTGTATTGATTCCCTTCTCTAGTGATGAGGTTTTGACCGACTGCGTAAACTGCGCTATTGGGAAGGGTGACGGTGGTACCGTTAATTAGGAGGGGTTCTGCTTGGTTGGCGTAAATGGCGATGCGTTGGTCGCCGAGTTTGATCGCAATGGCGGTGTTGATAGAAACGCTGGTACTGTTTCCCCACGGTTGTTGGCGGGTTTGGATTTCCAATTCATCGGTGGTGGATTTAACGAGGGTAAATTCTCCCACTGCTTGGAAGTCGTAGCCTAAACCGTCGAGGGTATCTAGGTGGGGGTCATTCCATGTGCCGCCTTTAAGTCTTCCTAAAAGTTCTCCTAATAATTGACCGACTACATTATTAAATAAATTACCAGCAGAAAGCCCTTTTCCTAAAGCCAAACCACTCCTATTTAACCCTCTAACAGTTCTATTGAAGGTTATACTCGGCTGCTTCCCAAATCCGGCTACACCTTTTCCTTTAAAACCGGATACACTGGGGATGAGGCCGCCAACAGCCCCAATTGCAATTGCACTTCCAAGTCCTTCAACAGTTACCCCTGTTCCATTCTCAATGACATAACCCAGTGCTCCTGTTACCCCTCCTAAACCTACAGATAAACTGTTTGCCACTAAACCGGTTGCTCCACTCGCCGCGATTAGAGTCGCTCCAGCACCAAAAGCCGCCCCTGATATACCAGCACCCGCTAAACCACTAAGAGTAAAATTTCCTGCTATTGTTGAACTAACTGCATATATACCTGCATTGGAAATTCCTCCCAGCACGGCGCCAGCAGCAATGAGTGGAACAGGGGCTAAAAGTCCAGAAGGGTCGGTATAACTAACTGGATTATTGAAAACGTATCTATAAAAATTCGCATCTCCCGCATTCAATCCAATCGGATCAACAGCTGTAAACCTGCCCAAACCACTATCATAAAACCTTGCTCGCATGAAATCGAGTCCATTACCCTCATCCATGACACCCCATTGACCGACATATTCAAAGGGGTTAGCAACGCCTTCAACTTTGGTTAAATCTTCCCCAAAAGGCAAATAACTGTAACGGTTAACATAACTCCCATCATTAGTCGTTAACCCTATGGTTGAACCCAAAGCATCGGCATCATAATAGTAACTATTACTATCACTCACCCGACTCACTAAACCGATGCCATGATGATAAACAGTAACCAAATTACCATTACCATCATATTCCCCCACAATATCCCCTAACCCCGCCGGGTCAAGTAAATATTCCGTGCGTTGACCATTGATAATAGTAGCAACCCGGTTTCCTAAACCATCATATTCATATTCCCACCTACTACCATCAGCCGTCTCCACCTCCACTAACCGATTTTCCACATCATAGGTGTAGGTGGTAGTCTGTCCCCCTTCATTCTTTTGAATTAAATTTCCATCCCGATCATAGGTGTAGACAGCATTACCAACACGAGTATACTGATTGAGATTATTACTGCTGTAACCTGTGGTTATCCCACTATCTGTTACCGCAATCCGATTACCTGCCCCATCATAGGTATAGTTGATAGTACGATTATCCGGTGTCACCACAGAGGTTAACTGTCCAACGGCATCATAACCATACTGGAAAATTCCCTCTAGGGTGGTCATGGTGATACGCCGCCCTAAATTATCATAGCTATACTCAAACCTAGAATTTACGGCGTTATCAGCTTTGTAGTTGATTAAACGGCTTAATTGACTTTCTTGGTTATACTCATAGGTGGTATAGGTGCCATTGCCGTTAGTTTCTTTAATTAAACGCCCCAGAATATCATAGTCATAGCTAATAATGCCTTGTCCCGTAACATCGGTTAAAGTTTTTAACCGTCCCAGGTTGTCATAGCCATAATTTACCGTATACCCATCCTGGGAAACTAATCTAGTCCTTTGACCATCGGCATTGTAGGTGTAGCTTAATGTCCGTCCTGTGGGGTATGTAACTTTTGTAACTTGGTCAGCACCATCATACTCCATGGTAATGCTACCTGTGGCATCGGTGACAGTTGTAAGATTACCCCTGGTATCATAGATATAGCTAACCCCAGAACCATCAGGGTATTGTTTTGCCGTCAGTAGCCCGTCTTGATTATAGGTATATTGAATCCCATTACCTCGACGGTTGACAAAACTGGTAAGATTACCCAAATCGTCAATAATAAACTGTTCCCTACTGCCATCAGGGTATGTGATTAGAGTCAGATTCCCCCTGTCATCGTAGGTATAATTAACACTGTTACCTCTGGGGTCTGTAAACCCTGTGAGTTGATTAAAGGTGCTATCGTAGGTAAAATTAACGTTTTGATTGAGTAAATTTGTCTGTCTGCTTAAATTGCCTGTACTGTCGTAACTATAACTAGACTGACCACCATTAGGCAGAGTAGCACTAATCAAATTACCATCGGCATCATAGCGAAATAGGAGATTTTGATTATTAACCCCCCGAATTTGTGCGCCATTACCTCGGTCATCTAAAAGGATAGTTTGGGATGTGCCTGTACTATCAGTAATGGTGACACCACCAACACTATCATAGCTGTAGGTCAGACTTAGCCCCTCTTCATTGGTGTATTCTCTAATTAAACGACCTTGGTTATCGTATTCAAAGTTACGCTGATAGCCCAGTTCGGATGTGACTGACAACAGAGAATACTTTTTCCCCGCTACATCGCTGGTATCGTAAGTATAGGCGATGGTTCCCTGATCACTGGTGACAGATAGCAGGGCTTCCCCAGTGGTATCATAAGTGTAATTGGTAACTTGCCCAGTGGAATCGGTAATCTGGCTAATACGTCCTTGGGGATTGTAATCTAAGGTCAATGTATCCCCATTGGTATGAACTAATTGAGTCAGTCGATTATCAGCATATTCCAGGGTGATACGATTACCGTTAGGGTCTTCTACATAACTAAGTTGACCATCCCTATTAAACAGCGAAACAATACCATTAACTTCCCTTAACCGATATTCACCATTAACAATAGTTACCACAGCGCCACCGGCTTCTGTATAACTACCGTCTGTTTGTTGCTCAAAAGCCCGCTGTAAGTCTCCCACACTGCGGATAACCACATTACCTTGATTGTCAGTTGTAGCGCGTAAATCCCACTCACTCGCCCAACCCCGTCCTAAAGCTCCTAAATTGTAGCGTTCAGCAATGGATTGATAGAAGGTACGATTAAAGGTTAAAGATAGTCCAGGGGCAGCATCTACTACATCGGTGCTACTGATTAAACTCACGTTAGTGAGAGTGTTGACTGCTTGTATCCACTCAAAGGCAAATAACCGGTTTAAATTATTAGTGGGTTGTCCAAGTTGACTTAAATAATTAGCATTTTCTGCCATTACAGCTTGAAACTGTCCCGCAGTTGTACCAAAAACAGCGGTTAAATTACTCCAAATGGCATCCCAAGCGGCATCATTAATAAAACTATAATCAGCGCGGGATTCTGCCTTAATACTAGCCCAATTAATGATTTCATCAGGCTGTACTTGTTCCACTGTGAAGGAAATCAAACCGTTACCACTGGGAGTATAGGTAAAGGAAAATTGTTCTGTTTGTCCTGGGGTTAAAATTCCTACCGGTCCATTGCCACCAGTGGCTAAACTTAAATTCAGGAGTTGGCGTAGGGTAGCACTGACAGTATTGTCTTCTGGGTAATTAACTTGGGCATTAGTGGGTACTATTCTTAGCAGGGGTGCAATAACATCTGTTTGTCCCACATTGGTATAGGTGACAATAGCCACACCAGAGGATGGATAACTCAACTGCACCCGAAGATTACCGGGTAGATTATTAGTAACGGTGAAAGCACTATTAGCGGCGGCTGTTTTCACACCATCGCTAATTTCCACATTATATCTGCCAGGGGTTAAGCCCTGTAAATCAAAGGTTGCCCAAGTCTCATTATCATTCACCCAATAAACTTTAGTAGCTTCTTTTTCACTGCCATCGGTAGCCACTAGGCTGACTTTATCGGTGGGGGAGAACTTTTGACCTACTATGATAATGGTAGTTTGCCCTTGATTACTACCTATAGCCCCACGGGGAAATCCTGATATGGCAAGACCATCATCATCAATAATAGTGAGGGGAGCGGTGTTTTGCTTGCCAATAGTTGCGCCGCCGGTGGGGGTAGTGAGGCTTAACTGGATTGTCTCGTCAAGTTCTGAGATATTGTCATTGACAATGGGAATATTAACAGCTTTAATGGTTTGCCCATCAGCAAAATTAACGGTAATGGTAGTGTTGTTATAATCATTGGGCGCTTTAGCCGTGCCATCTTTGAAGTTAATAGTGGCACTTACCACCCCATCACTTCCCCCTGTGCGAGTCACAGTGACGGTAGTAACCGGTGTTCCATCTTCATTAACAGTAAATTGAGGGGCGCTGAAACTTAAAGTACCTGGTATGGGGTTAATAATTTGAGTGGAAGTTCTTAGGGCAGTAGCAGCAACCTGTCTATTGCCTAGGTTATCAGTGGCTAAACTATAAAAAGTGTAGGTCTTACCTGTTTCACCAGTATAAATGGCGTTATTTATAGTTACATTGGTTAACCATGGAGTAAACACACCGCCATCAACGGATACAAATACATCATAGTTTCTAATACCACTGCGATCCGTTGCTCCCCATGTGACATTGATACTATTGCCTACAGTTCTTGGAGGTAAAGCACTAACGCCACCCGATGGGGGAGTAATATCTAATTGTTCAGGTTCACCGGAGCCAAAACGAGTAGTTGTGATGTAGGTGGTAGATGCTCCTGGAGCTAATTCAAAAACGTTTCTTAAAGCTAGGGCTAAGTCATACTCTGAATCTCTATCAACAAAGCCATCAGAGTTACTGTCACCCTGCACGATGATATTTTGTAAGTTACTTCCCCCTAGAACATTAGACCTTAAACTACTGTATCCATCTATTTCCCAACGATTTGTGGTGGGAATAGTCCCACCTGTACCAGTAATACCAAAAAAAGTTGTATCTGTCTCTCCAGTTCCCCCAGCATCAGTTTCAAATATAATTTCTACACCCCGCTGAATGATTCTACCGCCGCCGTCAATCAAACTCCCATCAAAGTTTAAATCTCCATCTACGTAACGTACTAAATCAAATCTGATGGGTTGATCAGTGATGTTGGTAATACTATAGACTTGATCTAATCTTGCACCCGTCCTAACTTCACCCTCTCTATTAAAGCTATCTTGAACAATTTGCTCTAGTTGAAACTGGAGTCCGTTAATAGTAAAGGCACTATTTGCAGTGGTGTCTGTAGAACTAGTAAACGCCTCATCGTTAGTCTGAGATAGAGCTAACTCAATACGTTGACCAGTTGTACCATCCCCCGCAATAATTCCTAGGGCAATGAAGGATAAATAAGTTGTACTAGCAGGTCCTATACTCCCAACAGGATCATAAACACCAGCCTGTCCGCCAACACCAGAACTACCAAAACGACCAAGTTCATCTACAGTAACTTCAAGTCCACCATCTCCAGGAGCGGTTTGAATGGTTCTCATAGGTTATAGGGTTCCTTTTAGTTTTATGGGTTAATTTTTTCAAACTTGTACTAGACCAACTCAAGTGGTAGCGTTACCACCAGCACAGCTTTGATACAGGCTCAATCTATATACGAAGTAGAATCAGATCATGCTGCAAAATGCTGGGAGTTTTTTGCCACACTCATATCAGACAGATTAAACAAGGGACTAATCGCCTTGCGTACAAAAAACTATCAGAAATTACAATCAGACACATCCTACCAAGTAACCCATAATTACTTTAGTCTGGGTATAAAAAATTAATAAATTTTCATATTTAGTATCGGCTAAGTATTGGTTAGGACATGACTTTTGACAAATCTGGTAATAATTGCTGTTTCCAGACTTTACTAAAAGTATGTAAGAAAAGCGATCGCATACTCTTGTCAGAGGTCGATCGCTTTTCTGCAAAAACCCACTAGGGAAGATTATGAAAATAATGATATATATGATACATTAATTTCTGAAGTATCAGAATCTGTACCGGTCAAATTCACCCAAGAGCCTACCAAATCAACCCCTAAGAACACCTGTTAAATTTGTCATTTGACATTACTCATCAATTTGCCAGGAATCTTTGCTGATCACATCATCAAAAATTTTCTTAGGACGGACAATCACAATCACTCGCCCCAGTAGAGAAATTTGAGGCTCGGTGTCAAACCACTGAAAATCTAATTCCCCATTGTGTTCAACCACGAAATAGCTGGAATCATCCCATTGACGCGCGGCGCGGTCTACAACCACCAGCACGGGTTTTGGTAAATTGTTTTCCTGGTTAGGGAGGCGATCGCTATTACATAAAATCACTACAGGATCTTCCGCAGTTAATAATACTTGCCAACCAGGTAATGGTACCCAAGCCTGTTCCCCGGCAAATTTAACTAAACCAAATGGTTCCAGGCTTTCTACTAGGGGTACAGCTTGTAAATCTTCTGGTGTTAATGGCAACTCCCCCACTACCGGCACGATGCGGGGTAATTCGTCTTCTGACTCAAAGCGATAAAAAGGTAAAATGGGGGCGGGACGCTGGGAGACTACAGTAAAATCAACTAATAACTGTTCGATTTTGTTCCTAGCTGTGGGGGTGTGGGCAAATTTCAAACCCTTGGCAATTAGACGCGATCGCTCTTGTAAATCTGTATATTGCCGTGCTAACTTCCAAGCTTGATAGGCAACAGCATCACCAGGATGGGCGGAAAAACCGGTCGGTAAAGTCCGCAAGCGGGAGAAATCCTTAATTGCTTTTGCAACTTCCCGCGCTTCATCCATATCGAGCTTGTGGGTAAAGGTCAGTTCAGCCGCTGCGGCCCGTTCTTCGTGGGTCAGCGAGCGTAATTCGTATAAAATATCGCTACCCCGTGTACCGTAGTGCGATCGCGTCGCTTCCGAAGCACCACCTTTTTCTAAAGAATGATAAACTTGGGAACCAACAACCACCTGGTTTTGTTGAATTGGCTCAAATCCAGTTTCCTCAAAAATCTGCTGAGGATTGTAACCGGCTTTTTGCAAGGAGGCGATCGCCGCTCCCCACTCTACCCAGTTACCTTGTTTTTGTCTGAGCTTTCGCAGCAACTCCTTTACTATATCTTCATTCACAGCATTTTCAGGATTTTGAGCATTAGAAGGTAAATTAGTCATAATTCGGGAGTGGGAGCCTAAAATAGGAAAGTTTTTTTTAAATGTGAATTAGCAACGCTAACTAGGATATCTGAAATTTCACCCCCCAGTTTATCGTTTCTGTCTTACACATACTATACTAGTGTCAAAATATTCTTCACTCTTGACCATTCACAGATGACCAATAATGAATCGAGAAATCCGCGATATTTTTGACCGTATTGCTCCAGTTTATGACCAGTTAAATAATTGGTTGAGTCTGGGACAACATCGGATCTGGAAGGAAATGACCATCAAATGGAGTGGAGCTAAACCAGGACATACTTGTCTAGATATATGTTGCGGTAGTGGTGATTTAGCCTTTGGTTTAGCCAGATATGTGGGAAACCAGGGACAGGTGTATGGTGTGGATTTCTCAGCCAATCTACTAGCAGCTGCTCAAGAACGCGCCCAAAGCCTGCACCCCCAACCCAATATTTCTTGGATAGAAGCTGATGCACTCAGTTTACCTTTCGAGGATGGCCAATTCGATGCGGCAACTATGGGCTATGGTTTAAGAAATGTTACAGATATTGATCGCAGTCTTCAAGAATTACACCGCGTTCTCAAGCCTGGCGCAGTAGGGGCAATTTTAGACTTTCACCGTCCCAGAAATCAGCAGATGCGAGCTTTTCAGCAATGGTATTTAAGTAGTATAGTTGTACCCATGGCTGAACAAATGGGTTTAAAACAAGAATATGCTTATATCAGTCCCAGCTTAGATCGTTTCCCCACTGGGGAGGAGCAAGTCGAGTTAGCCCGTCAAGTTGGTTTTACTGCGGTTACACACTATCCCATTGCCAACGATATGATGGGAGTATTGGTAGTCAGTAAATGATTTACCACTTGTGGTTTATCAAGCCTAATTCTCTTAATTTTTACCTTGGATTGGTCTCACCTTTGGTTTTATTTATTACCCCCGTTCCTGGGTGGCACTATTGGCTATTTCACTAACGATCTAGCCATAAAAATGTTGTTTCGCCCCTACCGAGCCATTTACATAGCGGGGCGGAAATTACCATTTACTCCCGGATTGATTCCCAGCAATCAGGAACGTCTGGCTCAAAAAATTTCTAATACAATTATGGGGTCATTGCTGACTCCAACAGAATTGCAAAATCTGGCGCGCCGGTTGTTACAAACAGAACGCGTACAGTCAGCCATTTTGTGGTTATTGCAGTTGGCAATTACACAAATTAAAGAGGAAAAAAACGAAAAAAGTGCCACAATAGTCGCAGGAATTTTGCGTGATTTGTTAGGAGAATCATTACCTCGGTTACTCAAAGTTTTGGCAAGGCGAGAAGATTTTTTAGAGGTACAGATTAATCAAATCTTTGACCAAGTATTGCTGGAATTACAACTGAGTGAAGAACAATCAACAAGGCTAGCTGATTGGTTACTACAGGTAGTTTTACCTCCAGATGTATTGCGACAGGTAATTATTGATTTTTTGACTGACCGCACTATTCAAACTATTGATGAAAGCTTTCGAGAAAAGACCAGTGGTACTTATTGGGTAGTAGCAAATTTATTTGGTTTACGTAATACTCTGACGAGACTGAGAACTTTTTGCTTAGATGAAAAAGATGCTACTAATGCTCGTTTAGAGGAATTGATTCAAGTTTTGCAAATGCGCGATCGCCTGAAAAAAGTCTTGCAAGATTTATCATTACAAAACTTACCCATAGGGACAGTGCGCCAACTCCGAAAGACTACAAGGGAAAGTGTGCGTCATTATATCCAGTCGAGTGGTGGCGATTTACTTCAAGGATTGACTGATTCTGTTAACTGGGAAAAGATAGCCAAATTACTACTTAATCGTTTGAGCAATTCACAGGTAGTCGGTTCTTCTTTGGAAGTTGTCAGTCAAGAGTTGGCGAAAATTTTAGAAAGATATTTGGAAAAAGATTTAGAAAAAATTGTCGCGCAGGTAATTCCAATATTATCGATAGATAAAGTAATCATTGACCGTGTGAAAGCAACTTCACCTGCTGATTTAGAAGCTGCAATTGAGGGAATCGTCAAAAATGAACTACAGGCAATTGTAAATTTAGGTGGTGTTTTGGGTTTTCTGATTGGTTTATTGCAAGTAGGATTTTTAATCTTGACCCAGGGTTAGTTGTTCTGGCCATGATTAACTTTAAATTCACCCATTGTTACTCACCTTTAACTTAGGATAAGCAATGCGCTTGTGGTGAAATTGCTGCCAAACATCTACAAATATACGGCTGATTTCTGACATTTCTTGCCTTGTCAGTCCTGAATCTACCATTTGATTGTCTTGCCATTTGGCACGCAGAACATTATTCAGCATGGTTAAGGCTTGTTCTGGAGTTGCATCTTTGAGCGATCGCAGGGCCGCTTCACAAGAGTCGGCTAACATGACTATTCCGGTTTCCCGTGATTGGGGAATCGGTCCGTCATAGCGAAAATCCGCCTCATCTACTATTAAGCTGGGGTCTTCCCGGGACATTTCTAGTGCTTGGTGATAAAAATAGGCAATCAATATTGTTCCTTGATGCTCAGGGATGAAAGCTTGAATCGCCGTGGGTAAAAGGTGTCTTTGGGCCATCACCAACCCCTCACTCACGTGCTTTTTGATAATTGCTGCACTCTTCCAAGGATCTTGAATCTCTTCATGTTTATTAGGCCCCCCCATTTGATTTTCAATAAACCCCAGGGGATCGTGCATTTTACCGATATCGTGATACAGAGTTCCAGCCCTTACTAGTTCTACATTACATCCGAGCTTTTTGGCTGCAGCTTCAGCCAGAGTAGCTACCAATAGGGTATGCTGAAAGGTTCCTGGGGTTTCAGTAGCCAGTCGTTTTAATAAGGGGCGATTGGGATTAGCTAGTTCAGCTAATCGAATGGGGGTAACTAAATCAAATACTTTTTCTAGATAAGGACTTAAGCCCAAGGCCACAATACTCCAGGCTAAACCAGATAATGCAAATAATCCTGCTCCCTGAAGTACGCCATACCAACCTGCGCCAAATACCGCACCGATGAGCAGCTTCATGATCAGGTACATACCCCCTTGAGTCAGGGCGATCGCTACACCTAATAATGCCAATTCTTCGCGCGATCGCAATTTTTGCGCCATGGTACTGCCCAATATTCCCGCCGCTCCACCAGCTAACAGCGAAATTATGCTGATTTCCACTGTCATTGGTAGAATTAACAACAGCAGTACCACAACAGTAGCACCTAAAATAGGTGCATAAAAGCTACCCAACAGTAAACCCACGCCGCTCCAGGTGGTATATGGTAAGCCAAGGGCGATTACTGCAGGGGTAGTGAGGGTAAGTAGCAGTACTAACAGGTAATCGCGCTGCCGCAATTTATACTCGATTTTTTTCCCTACCACAACAAAAATGCCAATTGCTGCTGTGATCATACTGGCTAATTTCATCAATTCTCGCCAGTTATTCTCCCGGCGAATTAATTGATAATGCTCCAGAACATCAAAGTGCCATTGAGTAATATCTTCTCCTTTGGTAACAATCAGATCTCCTTGCTCTACCTTCACTATTACAGGTAATACTCTATCTGATGCTTGCTGTATTTGTTGTTTGGTTTGTTCCTCATCAGTCTTGAGATTCGGTTGCAGCACGGCTAATAAGAAGTTAGTTACCAAGGGTTCGGCATTTTTTGGGACAACTTCCTGGATGTTGAGCTTCACCGCATTTTCTAGAATACTTGAAGGTAATCCTGGGGAAATCCCTTGAGCCAGAATTCTGTCAGCGCTCTGGCGAATTCCTGCCTGTGCTTGCTGCCACTCGTCATCTGATAATTGCAGCAGGGTGGTTTCAGTGTAAACTTGCGGGGGACTGGCTAACTGTTGCTGTAACAGTTGGATTCTGGCTTGGCTATATTTTTGCCGCACTTGGGAGGTTTGCAATATGAGTGAATCCAAATTTTTAGCTGAAGTTGTAGCACGATAAGCTTTGAGTTCTGCTACTGCTTGAGCCAACTCCCTGTTCTGGGCAAGATTAAGGGGTTTTTGATTACCAGGAGACACAAACAGGGGTAAATTACCGGAACTGAGGAGCGGTGAACCAGTAGATGATGGGAATAAGGGCAGTTTTTCTGCTATGGTGCTTCTGTGTGTATTTTCGGGGTTACTTTTGTTTGGGTTAACTGACAAGCTTGATTGGTTTGGGCTATTATTTCCTAAACTTGCCAGTAGGGTTTTCCATTCTGCAATAGAACAGGAACGAAGATAATGCTGGGTAGGAATAGACACAACTGTTGTATCAAAAAAGGGAAAAACTCCAGCTACTGTGCGAATTTTCTGGCCTTGTTCCAGAAGTTTGTGTAAATTATTGTTGATTATTTCAGTCTTGTGGACATCGACCATCAACACTGGGATGGAACCCTTACTGGCGGCTTGGCGTTTGGCTTGTGTTTGTCCTTTATCCTCAATGTTAGCAGTATAGGGTGCTTTGATGGTTTCCGGTGCTGGAGTACCTACTGTCAGTTGCGGTTGATTGTATAGTTTATGCCCCATAACCCCAGTCAGAGATAGGACAGCGACGGCCAGAACCACGGAGGAACGCTGAGAATGCAACCAGCTTGGATATAGTGCGTCAATACCCCGTCGAGTTCTGACCGTTTTTGCCATTGTTCTGAGTGCTATTTCTGGTTTTTGGTGTTCGCTGTTGTCAAAATATTGAGAAAATCTCTGCTTGTTCATAATCTCCGGCTGCTTACTTTGATAACTCAAAACAAGACAATCCTCAAAGAATCCCTAGGTTTTGTGGATGCGATCGCGCTTTGCCCATTGGCAAAGCTCATGAGAAGATTGGTAATGCTATCTGCTTGAAGCCAGTTACACAGCATAGCCACCTACATCAGGTTATTTTTAGAGAGGACAAAAATACTAAATTTTCTAGTTATTAACTGGTATTTGGCGCTTACAAACGGAACGGCGGCCATTATCTTAACGGGACTGAATAACGCGAGGAGATGCAAAGACGCAAAGGGCAGTCTGTTCTTCATGTCTTACACATCCTTCCCCTGGATACTCATTGAAATGTACAGCGGGATCATACACTCCTGACCATACAGCAACCAGTACATCAGCTAATTCTACCACTGGACTCCTGGAATTATCAGGGGATAACAAACCATGCCATTTTACAGGAATACCCAGGGTACTATTGTAAGCCCCTGATAATGCACCAGTAATTATACTGATGGTTTGCAAATGTAAATTTCCAGTTTCTCCCTCCCTAGTATTATCCTTGTGAGTAGCTCGCAAAACTGCCAACTGCAGGTCTTCCAAGGTGCTGAGAAAGCAGTAAAACGCCATCACAATAGCATGAATCGCATCGTCTTCTCTACTAAATTCGGCTTGTACTGTTTCTAACCCAACTGCTTGCTCTGATAAATTATTCAGTTTTATTAATTTATCTGGTAACAGCGTGGATGTGTCGCCAATAAAACTGATGATTTCGGGTATGAGGGTTTGAGGATCAAGTTTTTCGGTGAGAGATTTGGCTATGGTGTATCCTACTGCTAGTGTGCCATCCCTGACAACTGGTTCACCGCCCCATATTGGCAACATCTCCAGCAAGTTTTGTCGTAGGTGGGTGCTGTGATCATGAAAAAAAAGTGCCACTGGTAATGTGGCAATTATAGCTCTGAGCAGAAGGCTATCAGTACAGTTTAAATCAGGAGGTTCTGTAGGATGCTGATCTGGCCAGTTATCTAAATCTAATTTACCTAGCTCTATTAAGTTTTTAGTACCCAGAAGGAGTATTTCGCTCACATCACAGCTAAGATAATTCTGGGCATCCTGTGCTAAAACCTGACCTAGTAATGCTCCTAATAAAGTACCTTTAAACCGATTAATCAGTGGGTAGCGCATAATAAAAAAAAATTACAATTGCCGCCGTCGCTTTCCCTCCGCATCAGCAGTACATAAGGCCGCTAGGACACTTTCAGGGGTAATTTCACATGGTTCATTATAAATCGTTTCGCCGGCACTACAAGCTTGTTGCGCCGCTAAAAATAAGCGATCGCGACTAACTCCCTCCAGTCCTAAATCCGCTAGGGTAGTCGGTAGTCCCACCGCTTCACAGAAGCTAAAGACGCGATCAATCACCGCACTTGGGCGATCGGTTAAAATCAGCATTGTCAGTACCCCAAATGCCACCTTTTCACCATGCCAAAACTTTTTAGTTTCTGCGAGCATTGTAAACCCATTATGAATGGCATGGGCTGCAGCCAGTCCGCCACTTTCAAAGCCGAGTCCACTCAGTAACGTGTTCGCTTCCACCACCCGTTCCAAAGCCGGAGTAACTACGTTTTGTTCACAAGCGGTTTTTGCGTGAACCCCATATTCCAGCAAGGTTTCATAGCACAGATGGGCGAGACTAAAGGCAGTTATCGGACCCATGCGCCCGGTCATATTTTTAGCGCGTTTAATCTGACAGTCTTCTGCTTCAAACCAGGTAGCGAGGGCATCTCCCATACCTGATACCAGAAAGCGCACAGGGGCTTGGGCGATAATACTTGTATCTACTAAAACTAAGTCTGGGTTGCGGGGTAAGACCAGATAGCGTTCCCATAGGCCTTCGGGGGTGTAAATCACTGATAGGGCGCTACATGGGGCATCGGTTGAGGCAATAGTGGGGACAATGGCGACGGGAAGTTTTAATTGATGGGCGGTGGCTTTGGCTGTGTCGATGGTTTTTCCCCCTCCCACACCGACAATTAAATCTACTTGATAACTTGTAGCTGTTGATATATGTTTATCAATTTCGCCATCGCAGCATTCACCCCCAAAACCTTGGAGATATACTTCGACTTTTCCCGCGGTGAACTCTTCAATCAAGGGTTGGAATTGCCCAAAAATCACGGGATCGATGATTACAAGGGCTTTTCGACCTAAACGACTTAATTCTTCACCGAGCAACTTGATAGCATTGCTACCTTGAACATATCGGGATGGGAAAATGGCAGTAGTAATCATGGGCTACTCCTCAAAATTATTTCATATCTTCGGGTTAAATCATGCCGACACTAGGGCTACCTCATACCTATCAAATCAATCTTAAGCCTGGTTAGGTCTAGACAGTTTTACCTACCGCAAAATATGACAATTTTTTAGGAAAATTAATGTTTTTTAACTTGATTTCTTAAGTGATCCACGAGGGCTTGTAAACCCAGCAAATAACTTTGCACACCAAAACCACTGATTTGTCCGATAGACACCGGCGCAATGAAAGAATGGTGGCGAAAATCTTCCCGGCGATAAATATTACTTAAATGTACTTCCACTGTGGGTATATTCACACCAGCGATCGCATCCCGCAAAGCCACACTTGTATGGGTATAAGCCCCCGCATTAATCAAAATTCCCTGATGTTTTCCTAAAGCCCCATGAATCTGATCTACCAAAGCTCCTTCATGATTTGACTGCACAGGAATTACTTGCGCTTGTAACTTCAAAGCTTCTGCTTCTAACAAGCGGTTAATATCAGCTAGAGTCAAGGAACCATAAATTCCTGGTTCTCGCTGTCCTAGTAAATTTAGATTGGGCCCGTGCAGTACTAAAATACTAATAATTGGCGAATACGAGTTCAATTTTTTCAGGTATTAACGACGACGCGATCGCTCATTGACAGGAATCGGAATTAGTTCCGGTTCTGGCTCTGGCTCTGGGCTTAATAAAGCTTCAATGAGCTTGCGTGCCAACGCTTTCAGCTTTTCTAGCACTTTATTTATATAGTCCATTGAACTGACTGCTCCTGAGATACTACCTCAATATTGTGACTAACGGCTACGCGTAACTCGCGTATTTTCGCACCTCTTGATTGAGAACAGGCTGACAGCAACCGAGCCTTCCTGGAAGTGAACTACTTCTAAAATTGGCTTTTGTCATCAACCCTACCTTTTAGAGTATCACATTACGACCTTTGACACCTCCGGCTACAAAGTCACAGGGAACATGGAACACCGGAACACCGAAGGATTGGGGAACACACCCAACACGGTATGGCTAACGCCACGCTATCGCTATGGACTTCGCTCACAGACCACACAAAAAACAATAAAATCCAGTCCCCTTTCCCTGATAAAGGGAAAGGTGAGGGAGGGGTCAAACAATAGTTGATACACTAATCATGACTGACTAAACATCCTCTAAGCTTCTGGATCATTTTTTTTAGTGCGAGTCTGGGATGATTTAGCAGTTGACTTGGTGCGAGATGTTGTAGATTTAGTCGTCTTGCGAGTAGATTTCTTGGTAGAGGCTTTGACTGCTAATAATTCTAGGGCTGTAGATAGGGTGATATCCTCTACCGAATGACCTTCTGGGATGCTGGCATTAATTTTGCCATGCTTAATATAAGGACCATAGGGGCCATCATAAATATTTACTGGCGTACCTTCATCAGGGTGCATACCCAATTCCCGTAAAGCTGTCTTGGAGTTGCTACGGGTAGATCCGCGCCCCTTTTTCGCTTCAGATAATAACTCCAATGCTCTTTCCAGGGAAACTGTCAGCACATCATCACCAGCTTTGAGGGAGCGATAATCTTTTCCCTCCTTACCCTGGTCGTGAACAACATAAGGACCAAAGCGCCCCAAACTGGCTTTAATTTTACCACCTGTGACTGGATGAACTCCCAATGTCCGGGGTAGAGACAACAGACCCACAGCCATCTCTAAAGAGACATTTTCCGGTGTGACACCTTTGGGTAAAGAAACTTGTTTGGGTTTGGGATTTTCCTCTGTTTTATCACCCAACTGCACATAGGGACCATAAGCACCAATTTTGAGATAAATGGGTTCACCAGTTTCAGGATGGCGACCCACCTGGTCAGGTCCTGCGGTTTTTTGTCGCAGCAGTATTTCTACCTGTTTGGGGTCAAGGTCAGATGGTGTGAGGTCTTTGGGAATGGAAGCAGTAACCACAGTACCATCATTCTCCATTTCGATGTAGGGGCCATATTTTCCTATACGGATTTTAGCCTCTAAATTTTCTAATACTATCGTTCTGGCAAGAGTGGCATCAATTTGATGTTCTTGTTCTTTAACTAGAGTGTCTAAACCTTTGTCTCCGAGATAAAATTGTCGTAAATAAGGTAACCAATTAGCCTCCCCTGTGGCAATGTCATCTAGAGTTTGTTCCATCTTGGAGGTGAAACTGGGGTCTACAATATCCGGGAAATACTTTTCTAGAAGATTTGTGACGGCGAAGGCCGTGAAAGTAGGAATCAAGGCATTACTTACTAATTGGGCATAACCCTTATCGATGATTGTACCGATAATACTCGCGTAAGTACTAGGGCGGCCAATACCTTCACTTTCTAGAGTTTTCACCAGGGTGGCTTCGGTATATCTAGCTGGTGGTTGGGTTTCGTGACCCACGGATTCTAAGTCGGTACAATTGGGATGATCCCCCACTTTCAAACTAGGCAAAATTACTTCTTGATCTTCCAAGGCTGCATCTGGATCATCCGAACCTTCTACATAAGCACGCAGGAATCCAGGAAAATCAATCCGCTTACCAGCAGAACGAAAGCCAGCATCTTCAACTTGCAACTGTACAGTAATTTGGGTTTGGCGACAGTCAGCCATTTGACTAGCGACGGTACGCTTCCAAATCAAGTCATAAACAGCCAGTTCCCGACCGCTTAAACCAGTTTCTTGGGGAGTACGGAAAGTGCTCCCAGCGGGGCGAATAGCTTCGTGGGCTTCTTGTGCGCCTTTAGATTTGGTGGTGTATTGGCGGGGTTGGGGACTGAGGTAGTTTTTGCCGTAAAGTTGTTCTACACAGGTACGAGCGGCGGTGATTGCCTGATCAGACAAATGTACTGAATCTGTCCGCATATAGGTAATATACCCTTGCTCATACAAATTCTGGGCAATCCGCATAGTGTCTCTGGCTGAGAGACGCAGTTTACGGTTTGATTCTTGTTGGAGTGTCGAAGTGGTAAAGGGTGGCGCTGGTTTACGTGTTACAGCCCGTTCATCGATGTTGTTGACATTCCAGGTTTTGCCCGTCAGCCTTTGTTTGAGGGCGATCGCTTGGGCTTCGTTCAGTAACAAGACATTGCGCCCTGCGGAAATTTGTCCTGTGGCTGCGTCAAAATCACTACCAGTGGCTACTTTTGTTCCTCCCAGTGTCACTAACACAGCGCCAAAGGCGGTTTTTTCCTGCACTAAGTTAGCTTTTAAATCCCAATATGTACCTTCATGGAAGGCTCGCCGTTGGCGCTCCTTGGTGACTAAAAGTCTTACAGCTACTGACTGTACTCTTCCAGCGGATAATCCCCAGGCGATTTTTTTCCACAGCAGGGGAGACAGGGTATACCCCACTAATCGATCCAAAATCCGCCGTGTTTCTTGGGCTCGAACTAACTCCTCATCAATATTGCGGCAGTTTTTCAAAGCTTTTTTAATAGCTTCTTGGGTAATTTCGTGAAAGACCATTCGCTTAGTCGGAACTTTTGGCTTGAGGAGTTGGTATAAATGCCAACTGATGCTTTCGCCTTCCCGGTCTTCGTCTGTTGCCAGAATCAGTTCATCTGCTTCTTTGAGGGCTTCTTTAAGCTGGGTGACAACTTTCTTTTTGTCTTTGGGGACTACATACACCGGTTCAAAGTCGGCTTCTACATTTACCCCCAGCTGGGCCCACGGCTCCGCCTTCACAGCGGCGGGAATTTCCGTGGCAGATTGGGGTAAGTCACGGACATGACCCATAGACGCTTCTACCCGATAGTTTTTTGGCAGGTAGTTGCGAATGGTACGAGCTTTGGTCGGAGATTCGACGATGACGAGAGTTGACATGGAAATTTCAAGAAAAAGAGTAGCTATGCTAGCTAAACAGTCAAATTGATGTGATTATGGCTACGCCATGCAAGCTATCGGTGAAATGTCAAGATAAAACGTCACGCTTAGGGCTGTGATTTAATCTATGGCTACGCCACGCAAGCTATCACACGTTAGTCCTCACCAGATGAAAATACACCAAGCTAATGGCGCGGTTCTTCCTAGAGGATGGGTTGGGGAAATGCTGGCGATGAATCACCAGCTATTTCAATCTTTAACTTATCTAGGGCAGAATTGGCGAATCTAGTTTATAAAATCCCCCTCAAGTTTCATCAGGTGAATATTTTAATGTGATGGCTTTTGTGGTATCCTAATTTCTGCATTGATTAGATTTGGTAAGGTTTAAACCACTTTTAAAAAACACAGTCGAGAGAATACCCCCAAATATCCCCGCACTCGATCTAAGTTAGAGTCCCAATAAAAATCCCATTTACCTTTATTGTTTTACCCCGCCTTTGGTGCGTTCCTGTGTTCGCTGTTACCTATTCCGCTGTGTTCCCCTATTCCCTGTTCCCTAAGAGGATGTTTGTCAAGTCATGATTAGTGTATCAACTATTGTTTGACCCCACCCCCTTCCTTACAAGGGTAGGTTTTTAATATGATCTGTGAAGGCAAGACTACCGAAGACAAGGAAGGAAAGTGGACAAGGAAGATTTTATACGGACAATGGTC
>NZ_JAQMUH010000118.1:0-17516 GCF_028331025.1 Anabaenopsis arnoldii
ATCGCCCCACAGATCCCCGACTTCTTCCATAACCTAGGGACTTATTAAATATTTGCGAGACAAGTCCGGGATCTTGCACCCCCTCCCAGATACCGTCAGAGCGATCTGCTTGCAGCAGCGCTTCGCTATCGCCTTTAACTAGTCTCAAGATAATCACATACATGATTTTCTAGTCAGATTTATCTGACTTTAGCTTTCAGACGGGGGTTTCTAACCCCCGGTTCCTCTGGGTGGCGATCTGCTTGCAGCAGCGCTTCGCTATCGCCCCACAGATCCCCGACTTCTAGCTAAATTATCCTAGATTACCTGTGATAATGTGAGAAGTCGGGGATCTTAACCATTAATATAAATTCCACTAATTGCAAGTGTGTCTCTAGAATGGGGAAATTTTTAGCCGCAAAGGCTTGTAGGTCTGGATCTTCACCTAGTTGGATCTGACGGGTATGCATAACTAAATTTTCCATGTGTCCATTAATGCCAGCTTCATTGATGTATGCTTGGTCGAAGTTGACACCAGACAGTTTTGATAGTTGCGTTTTTAAGGCTTGATATTTGGGACTAATATTAGTGGGTGGATTCATTCCCTTTTGTTGAGCTAATTGCATTAATTCCTGATTCAAACGTGTATGGTCTTGAATCATTTGTTGAGCATATTGTTTGATATTTTCGTTTTTTGATGTTTCCAAAGCTAGGTTTGCTAGTTCCAGTTCTCCGATTCCTGCTTGAAATGCTTCTTGCACATACATCATGTCCATTTGACTGATCTGTGCAGTTTGAGCCTCTAGTATAGTATATTGACTAAATGTTGTGTGGGCGATCGCTTCTTGATGAATCTGATCATATCCGGTGATCGCGATCGCACTAGTAAACCCCATAGTTGCGATGAGATGAGTAATTTTCTTTCCTGAGTTGTCGGGTAATAAATTCATCATATGACCTTGATAAATATAGTTAATTGCTAAGGAAAGTTCAGAGGAATTAACTAAAATTAACTATATATACCCCAATTTTTAATACCTTGATTTTGTAAAATGGTTTCAGCACTATGAATCTGTTTATCTGTGCCATTGAGGATGAGTAAATAATCACTCTGCTGCAGGCGATCGCTATAAACTCTGGCTTGGTTTTCGGGTATACCTAAATCAGTCAAGGCCTGAACTAAATTTTGATTTGCGACTGCTCCCACGGCTACACCCGCCATACTAGCAATTAAGGCTACACCGACGGAACCAGCGGCTAATAACACTCCTAAACTGGGAATAGCCAAACTACTCAAACCAACTAACAGACTACCCCAGGTAGTAGCGGTCAGTGTTTCCCCCACTGGCTTGGTAACATTAACATTTTGCTCACCAATGCGATCGCTGACCTGCGCCTCACCCAAGGGCTTTTCTGATTCTACATCTTTAGCAATGATAGAAATTTGCTCTATGGGGAAGTCGGATGTTTTCAGTTGATTGATTGCTGCTTCTACTTGTTGATGTTTGGTAAATACTCCCACTGCATATTTATGATTTTGATTAACCATATTTTCCTCATTTCTCAGTCTGATAATTAAAGTTATCAAGATTGATTTAATTGCTTTAAGTCAGGTAGATAAATCATTGGACTGCAAAAAGCCACAGAATATATTATAAAACTCAAAAAAAATATATTCTGTGGGTGTAAATCATTTTCTGTTAGTGAGAAACTTCCTAAGTTTGTGGTTCTTGTTGTTGTTGTTGTGGTTCTTGTTGTTGTTGTTGTTGTCTTTCTGTTTCTTGTTGTTCTCGTCTTTCTCGTTCTTGTCGTTGTTCTGGTGTTTCAGTGGTAGTATCATCTGTTGGTGGTTGTACTTGGGAGTGTAAGGTACCAGTTGTAGATGTGTTTAAATTGGTGAATGCAAATGCGGGAACACTCACCAAAGCACTGATACCAGCTACTCCCACAAGGTTAACAAGCATTTTGAAGAAACTTACATTCTTGTTTGCTTTCATTTGGATCTCCTGCGTTTACAGCAGCAAAATTGTTAAATAGCCCGGTAATTCCATGAAATCAATACAAAATCTGGCAGTATTCTCAATTTTTAATTGGCTATGATACCCTCAGTAATACCGCACTGGAATCTTGTATTTACATTCGATAGTAATTCTATACAACTAGTAAAACGTCTCTCTACAGCATCAGATCATATTAAAGACTCAAGTTATGATTCACACTAATTTTTTGTGAAGCTGTCAATTTAGTTTACCCTCTCTAACCCTACCCTGGTAAAGCTTTGGCGGCTTTGGGTTGCAGTTACTCTGCATTCAGATTAAATTCATACTGACAACCGATGACAAATCAGGCCAAAAACTGGTGCAATAAATAGTAATTGGTGTTGTCTATATTGGAGTAATGAAAGATCGCGTTTTGATTTTGGGTGGAAGAGGGCGGATTGGTAGCCATGTTGCTCTAGATATAGCTACCCACACCCGTGCAGAAATTACCATTACTGGGCGTTCACCGGAAACACACAGTAATTCTCAGTTGTCTTTGGGTGAAAATGTTCAGTTTTTGGTGTTAGACTTGGCAGAAGTTGAGAAATTGAGAGAGGCGATCGCTAATTCTAATTTAGTTATCCATTGTGCGGGACCGTTTCACTACCGAGATGCTAATGTTCTCAAAATTTGTATTCAAGAAGGGGTAAACTATATAGATGTCAGTGACCATCGTTCTTATACTACCAAGGCGCTAAATTATCATCAACAAGCTGTTGCAGCGGGTGTGACGGCAATTGTTAATACGGGAATTTTCCCTGGTATCTCTAATAGCATGGTGCGTCAGTGTGCGGAGCAATTTGACCAACCAGAAGAAATACATTTAAGTTACTTAGTATGTGGTTCTGGAGGCGCGGGAATCACAGTCATGCGCACCACATTTTTAGGGTTGCAATATCCTTTTGAGGCCTGGATAGATAGAAAATGGCAAATAATCGAGCCTTACAGTCAAAGAGAAGTAGTTGATTTTCCCGCTCCCTATAGACTCCATGGGGTTTACTGGTTTGATATGCCAGAAACCTTTACAATACCCCAAGCCTTCCCATCAGTTAAAACCGTAGTTACCAAATTTGGCTCGATTCCCGACTTTTACAACCACCTCACCTGGACAGCAGCCCATATATTACCCAAGTGGTTAATGCAGCGTCGTTACATGATTGAATTTTTAGCCCGTGTGAGTCATTTAATGACAGATTTCACTAATAATTTTAGTGGAATTGGGGTAGCAGTGCGTTCAGAAGTCACAGGTGAAAAAAATGGTGAAATCGGTGTTTACCGTTCTACCGTAGTACATGAAAATACCGCCGTAGCTTCTGGCTGTGGTGCTGGGAGCATTGCAGAATTATTATTAGCAGGGAAGCTGAAAAAACCTGGGGTTTCACCTGTAGAAGCAGCACTACCAACAGATTTATTTATGCAGGCTATGGAAAAACGAGGAATTCAGATTAATTCCCATTGGTGTTAAAACAAGTTTCTTAGTGTTTATTGTATAATTATTGATATGGTGTTATGGCCTTTCCGAGGCTAATGAAGTATACACCAAGTTCGGTGTGTTTCGGTGTGTTCGGTGTGTTCAATGCGTAAAAAAGAAAAATTTCCTCACCTAGTGGGTTCTAAGTGGACAGCACAGAAAAAAATAGATGGTTGGCGACACTTCCAGGTCGTTAACCGGAAAAATCAGAGTAAGTGGGTATATGCCGAAATGGTTGCAGCTTGTGACCCCAATGTCCGCTTTTGGTTAAACGCAAAATTGTTACAAGATAACTCTCAGTGGAAAGCTGGCTGGCAATCTTTACAGGAAATTGAAGCACGAGAAACCTAAATATCAGCTAAAACCTAAAATTAATAATTTATTACAAACCAATCACTAAGGGATGAAAAGCATAGTTGAGATATTCTTCCCAGTGTTGTGTATTTGTGAATATACCCCTTGGGGATTGCATAGCTAATCTGTCTATTGAGGTTTCAAACTCAGCCCCTTTCCCAGGGGATCAGTGTGGCTGATGTTAGTTTTCCGCCATAAAAACTATATACAAAAGTACATAGAGTTATTTTTGTCTTTTGTAACTATTTTATAAAAAATGGATAAAAAACAGCAATTTATGAGCTTTTAAAGCTAATATTAAGATTTACAGCCTAAAAAATTCATAAATAATCTGTTTTAATGCTGAAAACATCTTATAGATACTTTTTTCATATTTGCACCCCCTTTCTTTTCTGTGGAATATCGTCAATAATCAAAATCACATAGCTCAGACATCCCCCGGCTAGGTAAAGGTAAAAGCTTCCGCCAGGAGTTTGATAAAAAATTATTAGAGGTAAATAACAATGAAACTAGCAGTTTACGGAAAAGGTGGTATTGGTAAATCTACAACTAGCTGTAATATATCCGTCGCCTTAGCCAAACGGGGTAAAAAGGTTCTGCAAATCGGTTGTGACCCCAAACACGACAGCACCTTTACACTCACAGGGTTTTTAATTCCCACAATTATTGATACTCTCCAAGAAAAGGATTACCACTATGAAGATGTTTGGCCAGAAGATGTAATTTATAAAGGCTATGGTGGTGTAGATTGTGTAGAAGCTGGTGGACCGCCTGCTGGTGCTGGATGTGGCGGTTACGTAGTGGGAGAGACAGTAAAATTACTTAAAGAACTCAACGCCTTTGATGAGTACGATGTAATTCTGTTTGATGTCCTGGGTGACGTTGTATGTGGTGGTTTTGCTGCGCCACTCAACTATGCAGATTATTGTATGATTGTGACTGACAATGGCTTTGATGCCCTGTTCGCCGCCAATCGCATTGCAGCCTCAGTGAGGGAAAAAGCCCGCACTCATCCCCTGCGTTTAGCGGGTTTAATTGGTAATCGCACCTCTAAGCGGGACTTAATCGAGAAATATATAGAAGCAGTGCCTATGCCGGTGTTAGAAGTGTTACCTTTAATTGAAGATATTCGTGTTTCTCGTGTTAAGGGTAAAACTTTATTTGAAATGGCGGAAAATGACCCTTCTCTGAGCTACGTTTGCGATTACTACCTGAATATCGCTGACCAGATTCTGGCACGTCCAGAGGGTGTTGTGCCTAAAGATGCTCAAGATCGGGAATTGTTCTCTTTGTTGTCTGATTTTTATCTAAATCCAGCTAAACCACAGGTGACGAATTTGGAAGAAGAACTAGACTTGATGATTGTATAGCATCATCAAGTTCCAGGATGGGGAAAAATATGGCTTTCTTTAATAGCTTTACAGATGAAATCAGACAAAAGTGGTTAGAATTCTTTGAGACAAACCGTGAGTGGATTGTTCTGCATATGATAGCCGAGTCGGTTTCTACTCCAGATGGCGGAAAGCGACCAAGTTCATACCTCATCTTGGGTGTTGTCAATGCTCTAGAACCCCAATTAGCACAGCTAATGATGCCTTTTTCCAAACTGAATCCTGACGCTGATACTCTGATTGAGGTGCTGGAGTTGGATTTTGACCCCGATATTGTTCTGGGTTATCGCCCCAATCCCACAGAACAGATGCGGAATGTGAATCAGAACCGGAAAGATGATGTTCATGTCAATGACTTGAGGGGCGCATCTCAGAAAGGACAAAATAACTTGAAAACTGTGTCTAAATCATCACCCACTATGGTAGCTGATGATTTTGGTGGGATTTCCTTTGCAACAACACCTGGATCTCAAGAAATCCTGGATGATTCCCAGACAAAAGACATACTATCAGATGTCTGGGAGGAAGAAAGCGGATTAGAAAAAAGTGGGGAAGAACTCTCAGAGGATGTTTTTGATGAATCAGAGTTTGCGCGTCTGTTCCCTAAACCTTAATTGTTACCGTTTTTGTTGAATATCAAGTACCGACAATTGACTGATTATAACACAAAATGGGTTACTCAGGGGGAAGTATCATCCCCCCATGCCCGCCCTATATTCATCTGCTATTAAATACTAAGGGGAGAAAAATACAAATGACTATCGCTCAACAACCAGACACTTTAAAATTTGAGTGCGAAACTGGCAATTACCACACCTTCTGTCCCATTAGTTGTGTGGCTTGGTTATACCAGAAAATTGAAGATAGCTTCTTTCTGGTGATTGGTACTAAGACTTGTGGGTATTTCTTGCAAAATGCCATGGGGGTGATGATTTTTGCTGAACCTCGCTATGCCATGGCAGAATTAGAAGAGGGGGATATTTCCGCACAGCTGAATGATTATGAGGAGTTAAAGCGGTTGTGTTTGCAAATTAAGCGCGATCGCAATCCCAGTGTAATTGTCTGGATTGGTACTTGCACTACGGAAATTATTAAAACAGATTTAGAAGGTTTAGCACCCAAGTTAGAATCAGAAATTGGTATTCCTATTGTTGTCGCCCGTGCTAATGGTTTAGATTATGCCTTTACCCAAGGGGAAGATACCGTATTAGCATCTATGGCTAATCGTTGTCCCACTCAAGCACCACCAGCAGCAACTGATAAAAATGAAGGTAATGCGATTCAAAAGCTGCTCAACTTTGGCAAAAAGAAAGAAGAAGTCGCTCAAGAAGAATCCGAGTATGTAGATCATCCTCCCCTGGTGCTGTTCGGTTCTCTACCTGATCCTGTGGTCACCCAGTTAACCTTGGAACTCAAGAAACAAGGGATAAAAGTTTCTGGTTGGCTACCTGCAAAGCGGTTTACTGAATTACCGGTGATTGAAGAAGGGTATTATGTGGCTGGTGTCAACCCCTTCCTCAGTCGCACCGCCACTACCTTAATGCGTCGCCGCAAGTGTAAACTTATTGGCGCACCTTTCCCCATTGGCCCTGATGGTACTCGCGCTTGGGTTGAGAAAATCTGCTCTGTGTTTGGTATTACTCCCAAGGGTTTAGATGAGCGGGAAGCGCAAATTTGGGAAAGTTTGGCAGATTATGTGAAAATTATTCAGGGTAAGTCTGTCTTCTTTATGGGTGATAACTTACTAGAAATCTCCCAAGCTCGGTTTTTAGTACGTTGTGGAATGACCGTACATGAAATCGGTATCCCCTATATGGATAAGCGTTATCAAGCTGCTGAGTTGGCGCTATTAGAAAAAACTTGTCACGAAATGGGTGTACCTCTGCCCAAGATTATCGAGAAACCAGATAATTACAATCAGGTGCAGCGTATTTATGAATTAAAACCAGATTTGGTAATTACTGGTATGGCTCACGCTAATCCTTTAGAAGCCCGTGGTATTAATACTAAGTGGTCAGTAGAGTTCACCTTTGCGCAAATTCACGGTTTTACTAACGCCCGTGACCTTCTGGAGTTGGTGACCCGTCCCCTGCGCCGCAATAATAATCTTAAAGATTTGGGTTGGGATAAGTTAGTCAAGGAAGAGGCAAAAATTTAAGTGTTTGGCTGAGTTATAGCAGATCATGTTGGGGCGAACTTTGTTCGCCTTTTTTCCTTTGGGATGCTCTCATTGCTGATTATAGCGGGCAAGATGCCCGCACTATGTCAATGATTTCTTAATTAAGTTTAATTTCTGCGGCGGATATTCTGAGCTATTCCAGGCCAATTTCTATTGGCTCTTTGAATATGTCCCGGGATATCTCTTTCCCAGCGTCTGTGAATCCTCTGGTCAGCATTTAAGTATAGCTTCCCTTCTACAATTCTCCATGCATTGGGGTCAATGGGTGCAGTATATCCCCTGCTGACAGCCCAAGCACAAAAACCACCATATTGAGGGGCGTATTTTTCGGGATTTTTAGCAAATAAATCTCGATTTCCCGCAGTCGAAAATCGCCAATTGACATTTGCCCATTTATGGGTAAAGTTAGAACTACCTGCAATTGGTTTTCCTTGTTGAAAATAGGCAACGGGGTCATACCCTTTCAAGGCGATCGCATTTTCCGCATCAAATACCCAGGCGACATTCTGAGCATTAGCTGGAGATTCAAGGTTAGGAATAACCGTTTCAACATTTGCACTGGGGCTAAAACACCCCCCCAATCCCACTATTAACAGTGAAGATGTGATGAATATATTAAAATTTTGGTGATTCATAGTTTTAAAGCTCTATAGTGGGAATATACAGCACATTACCTCTGAGTAGGTACAAGGGCGGGCAAGATGCCCACACCACAACAGTTTTATCAGTCAATCTTTAAGAAATTCTCGGCCAATTCCCTATCCATTCTCCCCCACGAAACCGCCACCGGGGAAACAACAATCGCATCACCACCCAAGAGGATAAATAAACCCCCAACCAAACTAAACCATAATGTTGAATAAATGTGATTAGATCAAATTCAGTCCTGGGAATATAAGGTAAACCGATATTGGCAATAATTACAGCCAAAACCAACCCCTCTACAACTCCTGCATAAAATTGGAATACTCCAGGCCAGTCATGATCCCACATATATTTTTGCAGAAAATCATACAATACATCCCAACCTATGCCCAATAAGCCCACATAAAATACCACCCAAAAGTAAACATTAGACTCATGGCCGAAATATCCCCAATGGAAAGGGAGGGAAATTAAAATTCCCACCGTTGCTAACAGAAAGATTCGCGTTTGCCAGCGACCGAATAAAGTTGGAGTCATGATATTTTAAGGATAGATTAAGGTTTGTTATTTAAAGCCCATTTCAACCATTGCCAGAGAGAATAAATACCCTCTATATAGCGCACCCCCGGAGCTTTAGCCGCTGCTAAGGCTTCCACAGCACGATGGGCGCAATATTGTAAGCCTAAAAATGTGTCCACAGGTGCGTAGGGACCACCCAGGGTGATAATCCCCGCTGCATATATACGAGAACTCTGATTTCTCAACTTTTTGATTTCAAAGTTATTTTCCACATGGAACCGCTTTTGGGGGTTCAACTCTAGTTGATAATGAGTAATTAAATCATGCAAAAAAGGACTTTGTAAGGGGTCTGAAACTAACCCTGTACAATCAATGACAAAATCAGCACTAACCTCTTTTAGACCTTGGTAAGTGACTAAATGGGTGACAACCCCACCGGGAGGATTACGTTCTAGTTGTGTGACTAAACCATAGGTAATTGTATACCATCCTTGTTTTTTTCCTTCTTTAATAATCTGTCGCCATTGCTTACGGCTAGCTGTTGTTGTTCCACCCCAGTCTTGTAATAACTCCCGTCTTCCCAAAGGGTCAGCTGCTTCTAACATTCTGCGCAGATCACCGCCCCAAGTCCCTTTGGGCCAGTTGTAAGGTTGAAATTCCCAATCATTTTCTACATACCGTTGCGCGCGATCAAATTCATTGCCTTTGCGGGGTTCTCGGTTTAAATGAATCACTTTAATATTAGCGTTGACTTGACGGGCTTTATACAACCGATCTAATACTTGTGAGGCTACAATTCCCGAACCGCGCAGGACAATAGTACCGCCTTTTTTCTCTAATGTCTCATAAATATGATCATGGGGTTCATAGCCTTGAACTACGGTTCTAGAATCTCCTATTTCTTCCGGGTAGTCTTGACGATATTTTTCTAAATCTGGTAGTAGTTTAATCCCGGGGTAACCTGTGCAGAGATGGACATATTGAGCGATGACAAATCGGGGATGTCTCTTATTTTGCGGGTCAGCACAATAAGCAATACAATAACGACCATCTTCGGTTTGACGCAGACTGAGAATACTACCGGGTTCTAGCATTTTATTCCAACCTATGCGTTGGGCTTCTCGGTCCATGGACTCAAACACATCTCTAGCGCGGGGGGTATAGGTATCTGCGTGAATGGGTTCTGCAAATACCTGCCATAAAAATCCTAACGCTGCGCCAACCTGTCCAGAAAATAAGGCTCTCCAAGCATCTCGCAGAGCATATCCTGGCCATCCCCAAATATTATCGGGACAAGAATCTGACCCTGAACGAATGCGTTTATACCGGGGAATTTGACAATTGCTCAGTAAGGTTTCATAGCGGTGATAAGGTTTGTTTTGAATGCTCAAAACCTGAATATTTTCGGTTTTAACTCCCGCAATTCTTAACATATCCACCCAAGCAAAACTGCCCATTCCTCCCCCACAGGCCACATATTCTGTTTCCCTGACGGGAAAACCACTTCTATCAATGGCTTCTAAAGAAATCCGTTTTCCGTGCCAAAAATCCAGATTATGGGGAAACTCTGATGAGGGAGTTGATGTCGTCGGAGTGAGTTGCTGTTCTAAAATCCCCGTATTGGGGTTAAAAATAATCGATGATTGGGAACTTTCAACAATTGATGTTGATGTTGTGGTCACCTCAGATTGGGGATTAAGAAAAATTGTAGATGTGCTTTCAGCTACGACTGTAGGCTCAGTAGATTCATCGGGAATCAGAAGAACGGTAATCGTATAGTTACCGATTGTTACTCTATCGCCATTGTTTAAAGGGCGACGTTCTCCCCTTAGTTTTTCGTCGTTGAGTTTAGTACCATTAGCACTCTTATCTTGCAGGTAAACTTGATTGTTGTCTGAGGTAATCTCAGCATGGAACCGGGAAAGTTGCTTACTTGAGTCTAATAAAACTACAGGAGACATACCCTGGGGTAGTTGGCTGATATCTCGCCCTATAGCTACTGGAAGATCAAAAATCTGCTCTTCCTGCTCCTCTGTCAACTGATTTTGGGAAATAAGTTTGATTTGCATTGATTTGATACTCTTATCTACAGGATGCCGTACTACCAGATACTTAGTTATGACATGGGCTGAAATTTTCTGATCTCTGAATAATTAACTATGGGCAACTGTCAAAGACAGATAGATTATATACTATAAATATAATAGAGTTTAGTATAGTATTCTTCCCTGTGTTGCCAATCTTGTGTCACTGCAACAATGGGAAAATATCCGTAAATCCTGAAAATACCAGCTTATACCCGGAATCCGAGCCTCACCTTTAAGCATACTTGCAGAGATTCTTTGTATAAAAAATAACTGTATATTTTTGTAAAGTTGACACAATAATTACCAGGCGATCGCCTGGGGAACATCTTTTTAAATTCTGCTCTCCAGGTTTCATAGTAATATGTGACTTATGTATGGTGATATACATTTTTCTTGTACTGCCTGGTAATGTATGACAAATCACCTAGATTTTATGAGAGAATTGAAGGGCGATCGCTCCTTGGCTGTATAGTGGCTACATATTTGATATGCTCACACATAAATACTGACAAATAAACTCTCACCCATAAATGATTACAGATGAAAATACATTGTACCAGACCGGGCTGCCTCAACCCTGAAAACGATGTGACAGACATCACCACCCCAGAACTGGTTTGTGAAGCCTGCGGGATGCCATTAATTTTACCAAACAACTGTCTACCTGTAGAACCTTTAGGAACCGGAGGATTTGGCTCCACCTTTAAAGCTATTTATGTACCCTTACACAATCAAGGTATGACAACCTATCGTGTGATCAAGCGGTTAAACATTAAAACTGAGAATGAGAAGCCTAGACTAGTTGAAGGAATCAAACAAGCCTTTCAACGGGAAGCTCAAATACTCAATCAATTAGGTCTACATCCTCAGATTCCCGTATTATATGATTATTTCTTCTTCAAGGCTCCCGCCTTTGAATCCCAGGGTAAGTCATATCCTCAACAAGAGTTACAGTATTTAGCCCAACAATATATTGCAGGCCAGGATTTGAGTCGAGAACTTCAGACACAGGGGCGCTTTTCTGAAGAGCAGATTAAAGATGTGTTAGATCAAATCCTACCGGTTTTACAATTCATTCATGAAAATAATGCTATTCATCGGGATATTAAACCCAGCAACATAATTCGCGAGGGAGAAAAACTGTTTTTAATCGACTTTGGCGCTGTTAAGCAAGTAGTGGAAGGACAAACCGATCTACAAACTTCCCTTGTTTTTGGTTCACCAGCATATGCACCCCGAGAACAAATAAAAGGGAAACCAGTTGATCCATCCAGTGATTTATATGCACTGGCCGCCTCTTGTATTCAATTACTGACAAAAGACTCTTTGGAGTATATCCGTAACAATGATGACCGCTGGAATTGGAGAACAAAATATCCAGGGATTGTCAGTGATCATCATCTAGCTGATATTTTAGATAGGATGCTCGAACCTAATCCTAAAAGGCGATATCGGTCAGCAGAGGCTGTGATTAAAGCTTTGGAAAATGAACCCACACCACCCCCACCACCCCCAAAACCTTTAATTCTACTCATAACTGTAATTTCTTTGATAGGACTGGCAGGATGGGGTATATGGCGATATTTACAGATAAAGCAACAGAATGTAGAACCGGGACAGGTAAAGCAACTGATCAGCGTCGGAGACACAGACCTTAAGGGTAGCCCCCAACTCGATACCATATATCAAGATCTGAAAAACAAAGGCATTGAAGCCTTTAAAAATGAAAAATATGACGTGGCGCTAAACAAATTTGCCCAAATTCGTCGCTGGGCTAAACAGGAGCGTGAGGACTCTGCCCGTGATCCCCAAAGTCTCGCTTATAAACAAGCGATTGCCGCATTACAAGACCCATCGGTACTAATCTACAAAAACAATGCCGAAGTCAGACGGCGACACAAGTCCGGGGAACCCATCTACACCATTGCTGCTGCTGTTCCCCTCACCAATAGTAACTGGCAACAATTCAATATTGGTCAACAAATGCTCTTTGGTATTGCTCAAGCTCAAGACAAGGCTGTGAATGACCCCAAACAGCCGATTAATTTAGAGGTGGTGATTGCCAATGATCGCAATTATCCTGAAGGAGCTAAAGTCGTCGCCAAGGCTATCTCTCAACCTAATGGGAATGGGCGCAAGATTCTGGCTGTGGTTGGTCATTATCTGAGCCATAGCACCTGCGAAGCTCTCAAATCTGCTTATAATCAGGCTGAGTTGGTAGTCATTTCCCCCCTAAGTACCCAGGCATATCTGCGCGGAGCCTGCGGATCATCTTTCTTCTTTAGAACAACTGCATCCACCAAGGTCGAAGCCAAAACCCTGGTCAATCACTTGCAGCAGTTAGGGCTGGGGAATCCTGGTTCAACTGTGGCAATTTTTTACCGGCCAAAAGACCCGTTCAGTCTGGATTTATTCAAGCGATTTAAGCAAACTTTGAAGGCAAAAACAATACTTGTGCAAGAATTTGATTTAGATGCTGATGATTTCGACGCCGGACAAGCTTTAAAAAAAGTTGCCAATGCCACGGCTTTAATTGTGATTCCTGATGGTAGAAATAAAGATAGGAAAGCTTTTGATCGCTCTCTAGAAGTGATTAAATCTAATGCAGGTAAAAAAATAGTTTTAGGTTCCAATCCCCTCTACGACCAGTCAATTATCAGCCCCTCTGGCGGTTTGCCAAATCTCAATAATAAACTGTTTCTGGCTGTTGACTGGCACCCACAATGTGCAGCAAAAAGCTTTATTGCTGAGACTAAGAATTACTGGTTGGGGAGTGTCAATCGCAATGCTGTTTTATCCTATGAAGCCACTCAAGTTTTAGTATCAGTCTTCCGTCGTCAGCCAACGGTTACTACTTCACTGGAAATTCGGGGATTTCTAGAGGACTTAGACGCTGGTAACGCCCCGGTTAGTGACGTATTTGCTAAGGATAAAACTATTAGCTTCCAACATGATGGCGATCGCAAAGAAATCAACGAACGCATTCTGATTACTGTTGGTGATAATATTAACAATCCCTTTGTTGTGTTTGGTGATTGCCGATAGGTACAGTTAATTTCACTCTCCCTCGGTTAATAGTCAAAGCAATGTATGACAAATCACCTAGATTTTATGAGAGAATTAAAAGGCGATCGCTCCTTGGCTGTATAGTGGCTACATATTTGATATGCTCACACATAAATACTGACAAATAAACTCTCACCCATAAATGATGACAAATGAAAATACATTGTACCAGACCGGGCTGCCTCAAACCCGAAAACCATGTGACAGACACCACCACCCCAGAACTGGTTTGTGAAGCCTGCGGGATGCCATTAATTTTACTAAACAACTATCTACCTGTAGAACCTTTAGGAACCGGAGGATTTGGCTCCACCTTTAAAGCTATTTATTTACCCTTACACAATCAAGGTGTGACAACCTATCGTGTCATCAAGCGGTTAAACATTCAAACTCATGACCCTAAACTAGTTGAAGGAATCCAACTAGCCTTTCAACGGGAAGCCAAAATTCTCCTCACCTTGGGTGAAAATGCTAACATTCCCGTATTATATGATTATTTCTCCTTCACGGCTCCCGCCTTTGAATCCCAGGGTCAGTTATATCCTCAACAAGAGTTACAGTATTTAGCCCAACAATATATTGCAGGCCAGGATTTGAATCAAGAACTTCAGAAACAGGGGCGCTTTTCTGAAGAGAAGATTAAAGAGTTGTTATTAAAAATCCTACCGGTTTTACAATTCATTCATCAAAACCATGCTATTCATCGGGATATTAAACCCAGCAACATAATTTGCGAGGGAGAAAAACTGTTTTTAATCGACTTTGGCGCTGTTAAGCAAGTAGTGGAAGGAAAAACCGATCTACAAACTTCCCTTGTTTTTGGTTCACGAGTATATGCGCCCCCAGAACAAATAGCAGGGAAAGAAGTTGATCCATCCAGTGATTTATATGCACTGGCGGCCTCTTGTATTCAATTACTGACAAGAGACTCTTTGGAGTATATCCGTAACAATGATAACCGCTGGAATTGGAGAACAAAATATCCTGGGATTGTCAGTAAGCATCTAGCTGATATTTTAGATAGGATGCTACAACCTAATCCTAAAAGGCGATATCGGTCAGCAGAGGATGTGATTAAAGCTTTGAGTGAAACCCTACGGCCAAACTTTTTCACTCTACTTATTAACTACATAAAAGGTAGTAAAAGACCAATACCTTTAATTCTACTCATAACTGTAATTTCTTTGCTGAGTATTGGTGTTGTCAAAGTCTTTTCTCCCTCTCTTTCCATTCGTACCATATCTTTTGAAGATCCCACCTCTAAAATCAAGATTCAATATCCCCAAAATTGGCAACCCCAACCAGCAAATACAACAGATACCATTGTGCGGATTTCCCCTATAAATGTCTCCCAAACTGGCTTACCCCCAGAGTTCATTATTAGTGTAGAACATTTAGCCCCCGATGAAACCTTAGAGGATTATAGGGAATTTGCCATTAAAAACCGCATTCACCAAAATATTCAACCGGAAACTATAAAAGTTGCTGATAGAGATGCGTATCGAGTCCTATATATGCGACAAAATGACAAGAATAACTTTGGATTTAAAGTTATGGAAATTTGGATCATGGGTGATCAAAAAGTCTATGTACTGACTTATAGCGCCGAAGAAAAAGATTATGATAAGTTTCTAAAACCTGTAGAAGAAACTATGATTAATTCTGTGCAATTACCACAAGAGAATCAAGAACTTTGGCGTGTTATCGGGAAATGAGAATCAATAATCAGCTTAGTAATTGGCGTTGACAACAGAAAACCCAATAAAGATATTAATTAATAGCACAGCCAAAGGGCGATCGCCTTACAGATCCCCGACTTCTGAAACTAAATTATCCCAGAAGAAGTCGGGGATCTTACGCCGCTGGGGTTTTTAATCCCTCCCTGGTTGGCGACTATATCTGTTGTTAAACGCAAAGGGGCGCAAAGGTTGGCGCAAAGGTACGCAAAGGTTTATTTTCGATGGCTTTGAGAGGGGGGTTTGTCAGGCCTCCCTGGGTGGCGATCGCATCTTGTCCAGATAATTAAATAGATGATCTTCTAGTCAGATTTATCTGACTTTAGCTATTAGACGGGGGTTTATAACCCCCGGTTACCCGTGTAGCATCAAACGCAATTTTTCAACCCAGGGCGATCGCCCCACAGATCCCCGACTTCTTCCATAACCTAGGGAGTTATTGAATATTTGGGAGAGAAGTCGGGGATCTTGCACCCCTCCCACAGTTACACAGATCCCCGACTTCTTCCATAACCTAGGGAGTTATTGAATATTTGGGAGACAAGTCGGGGATCTTGCACCCCTCACAGCTCCCCGACTTCTTCCATAACCTAGGGAGTTATTGAATATTTGGGAGAGAAGTGGGGGATCTTGCACCCCTCCCACAGACACACAGCTCCCCGACTTCTTCCATAACCTAGGGAGTTATTGAATATTTGGGAGAGAAGTGGGGGATCTTGCACCCCCTCCCACAGACACACAGATCCCCGACTTCTAGCTAAGTTATCCTAGATTATCTATGATGATGTGAGAAGTCGGGGATCTTGCACCTACAGTAAGTTTAAAAGCCTAATTGCTCGTTCATAACCAGCGGTATTACCTTGAGTGAGGTATAATTGCGCTGCTCTTTGGAAGTTTTCCCTGGCTTTGTTGATGTCTCCTAGGTTAACGTAAACAACACCGCGATTGATGTAAGCTTCAGCTAAATTAGGATTAATCCCAATAGCTTTGTTAAAATCAGCCAATGCTAAATCCCATTTCTGCTGGTTACGGTAAACAACACCGCGATTGTAGTAAGCATCAGCTAAATTAGGATTAATCCCAATAGCTTGGGTGAAATCAGCCAATGCTAAATCCCATTTCTGCTGGTTATAGTAAACACCACCGCGATTGTTGTAAGCATTAGCATGATTAGGATTAATCCTAATAGCTTGGGTGTAATCAGCCAATGCTAAATCCCATTTCTGCTGGTCAGCGTAAACAATACCGCGATTGTAGTAAGCTAGAGCATAATTACGATTAATCCCAATAGCTTGGGTGTAATCAGCCAGAGCTAAATCCCATTTCTGCTGGTCAGCGTAAACAAGACCGCGATTGTTATAAGCTAGAGCATCATTAGGATTAATCCCAATAGCTTGGGTGTAATCAGCCAGAGCTAAATCCCATTTCTGCTGGTTATAGTAAACAATACCGCGATTGTTGTAAGCTAGAGCTAAATTAGGATTAATCCCAATAGCTTGGGTGAAATCAGCCACAGCTAAATCCCATTTCTGCTGGTTAACGTAAACAAGACCGCGATTGTAGTAAGCATTAGCATAATTAGGATTAATCCCAATAGCTTGGGTGTAATCAGCCAATGCTAAATCCCATTTCTGCTGGTTACGGTAAACAACACCGCGATTGCTATAAAAAGCAGGACGGGGACTGAGTTCAATCGCCTGATTTATCGCCGACTCAGCCTCTGCATACCTGTTTAAATCTAACAACACCGCATACTTCTGATTATACAAATTAGGATTACCATCCTCCAGCTTAATCGCCTGATTGATAGCAGTCAGCGCCCTATCCAGTTGCTGTAATCCCCTATAAACTACACTCAGATAATCCCAAGCTGGGACAAAATCAGGTCTAGCCTTTACCGCCAATTCTAACGCTGCTGCTGCTTCCTTGTATTTTCCACCCCACCATAAAGCCAAACCCTGACCATAATAAGCCAAATCAATAAACGCTGGTTTTTGGGCGATCGCCTGTTCAAAAGCCTCTACCGCTTCACCATAGCGACCTAACCGCC
>NZ_JAQMUH010000007.1:0-40141 GCF_028331025.1 Anabaenopsis arnoldii
AAATCAAGCATAATTTGCTGTCTAATTATTTAATACAGCAACTCAAACGCCCAAGTATTCCTATGTGCTTGGTTTAATTGAAATTGTCCCGTGGCGCGGCTCCCTCCGCTCCCTATTTGTGCCAGTTGCGTAAGTCCTGAGACATAAACCCCCCATATTTGACTTTCTTTGTCAAACCTCAGCAATAAGAATTCTCCCCATCTGAAAAGGGCGCGTATTATAGGAGATTTAATTTCATACTTCAAGAGATATGGCAGAATGAAAAAAATCAATATTTGCTGTTGGGCGATCGCTCTGGGTATTCTCTTTTCCTTCGCGTCTGTGCGACTTTGCTGGAAACCAATTGATATTTAAATCTTACAAGTCTCCATACGGTCAAAAAGAACACCTCTCGTCAATCCCCAACGAAAGCCTCCTGGTGACCTATCAGATGGAAGATGTCCTGGTGGCGCTATTTTATCAAAAGTAAGCTCACTATAACTTTTCCATTTTTCTTCTTTCCTCCATGCTATTTTGTCTCCAAAAGCTTCTGTAATGTTTCTGTTGAAATTTCTTGTTCCCCCCAAACTTTGATAAATTTGCTTTTGCACAGAAAAACCAAACCTTACCCTGCTGTATTTTACCCACAATTTATCAATAGTCTTCAGGTCTTTACAGGGTAAATTATCAACACTTTGAGCATCTAATACACCCTCTTTTTGCCGCTTTGCTACCACTAACATAACTCTCACTGTTTCGTCATTTGCTTCTTTCCACCTTCCCGCAGCGAGTAAATCTTGTAGTTTCCTATAGTCCATACCGACAGATGATATTAGTTTAGGTTTTACTATGGGTTGAGTTTCTTGTATTGCAATCGGTTCTGGTGTTGGGGTGGGACTATTTCTAAATATACTTTCCCCTAGTAAAACTATCAGAAACCCTCCCAAAACTAAACCCGCAATTTGTAACCAACCCCGCGGGGGAGATGGTTTGATTATTTGTGTGGGTAGGGGTACTTGTGGATTTTCTACAGCTACCGTTGGAGGTATTTTGACCAAATTTAAATCTTGTAAAACTTCCTCAGCAGAATGATAACGAAATTGTGCATCTTTATGTAATAACTTATCTAGAATTTGCCCTAATTCTAGAGTTACTGCTTGCTTGACATAGTTACGCCATTGTTTCACCCATCCATAACCATCCTCCCGCCATAATTCCCAAGGATGAATCCCTGTTAACAAATGAAAACAAGTTGCACCAATACTATATAAATCACTGGCTGGATATACTGTACCATCTTGCATTTGTTCTACAGCAGAATAGCCAAAAGTCCCGATGTTTGTCCCGGTTTTTACTGTTCCCTGGAGTTGCTTGGATGCGCCAAAGTCAATTAATATCAGCTTACCGTCACTGCGACGACGCATGATATTTTCTGGTTTAATATCCCGGTGTATAATGCCTTGGCTATGAATTACTTGCAGAACTGGTAATAAATCCTGTAATAACTTGCGGATTTTCGCCTCATTGAATATACCCTGGTTGGCTAATTCTGTAAGTAAATTTTCCCCTTCTATAAACTGCTGTATTAAATACAAGCGGTTATCCTCCGCGAAGTATGCTAGTAAAGCTGGTATTTGAGGATGTTCACCAAGCTGTTGTAATTGCTGCGCTTCTTGTAAAAATAATGCTGTGGCTTTTTGTAAACCTGCTGTACCTTGGGTTTGGGGCGCAAGTTGTTTAATAACGCACTCTGAGTTTAATTTGTCAATATCTACCGCTAAATAAGTTTTGGCAAATCCTCCTCCACCTAAAGGTTTAAGTGGTTGATAGCGGTTTCTCAATACTACCAAGTGAGTCCCGCAGCTAGGGCAAAATTTCGTATCTTCAGTAACTGAGGGGTTATCACATTCGGGATTAAGACAACATATCTGGGTCATAGTTAGGTATTGTTAGATACGTTTATTATTCTGTACCTCACAGTATAGAAGCAGTAGTAAGTTAATTTCATACTTGAGAGAGATAAAAATCACTATTGAATGTCAGGCGATCGCTCTGGCTATTGTCAGAAAAATCAGATATATTTGACAAATACACCAGTGTCACATTTTTTATCATCTCAAAAACATAAGTAATTTAAAATCATTGATTATGGCGGGAGTACCCCAGAATCTGAGGTGAATAAGGGTAAATTTATTTACTGGCAATATTAGTTGATTAAAGATGATGGTGAGTTTGTTTCCCAAAGGTAATAGCAGATCTGGCTCCCGTCAGTTCCTAGTTGTGATCTTCTTTTTGGGTGTGATTTTACCTACACAAAGGGGGCTAACACAGGAAATCTCCCCTACACCTGTGATATCCCAGCCATCTCAACCCGAACAAACCCCTACAACTGGGCTGTTTTTCGCCGATATAGTCGTTAGGGGAAAACCCGTGTTTCAAGTGGGTAGCTTAGGAGAACTCAGCGCTACTCAACGCGCGGAGATTATCAACCGCCGCATTGCTAGTATTTTAGTACGCAGCCAAACTGATACCCAAGTTTCCCTAGTACCAGATCCCCAACGTGGTATTGCTACATTACAGCTGAATAACCGGGTTGTCATGACTGTAACTCGACAGGATGCTGAGGATTTTAACTTAGATGTGGAAACATTAGGGCAATGGTGGGTAAAGCAGTTAAATCAGGCTTTTGAGCAACCCCCACTAGTAATTGATGTTGGACAAAGACTATTCTCTACTCTAAGGAAGTTTCAGCAAGAGACTATCGACAATTTACCCTCTTTTTTAGGAATGCTATTAGTAGTCATTACTACCGGGTTAATAGCAGCTAGTATGCGCCACGTCACCCTTACCGGGGCGCAACATTGGGAGGTAGACCGCAATTCTAAAATCTTGGTTAGTCGTTTGGTCTATGGCTTAGTTTGGGTCATAGGCGCAATTGTCGCTTTGGGAGTTTTAGGATTAGACTTCGCCACCTTACTAGGAACTTTAGGATTAACCAGTGTAGCTATAGGTTTTAGTCTCAAGGATATATTGAGTAATTATTTTTCCGGTGTTGTATTGCTGGTATCTCGTCCCTTTCGTTTAGGAGATCAGATAGTTATTCGCGACTTTGAAGGGACTGTTACCCAAATTCAACTACGAGCTACAACTGTAAAAACTTATGACGGCCGTGTGGTTTACATTCCCAATCAAGAAGTCTTTAGTGCCATTATTATTAATAATACTGCCTCAAATATTCGCCGTAATTCTATTACCTTTGGTATAGACTATAAAGCAGATATTACTAAGGCTAAACAAGTTATTAATGATGCCGTTTTGTCAGTTCCTGAAATTGAAAAAGAACCCAAGCCAGATATTTTAGTCCGTCAATTAGCTCCTAGTACAGTCAATATCGAGGTGCGTTGCTGGGTCAATTCTCGGCGGTTACCATTTTTAGAAGCTACTTCTTTAATGGCTCAAGCAATTAAAGAAGCCTTAGAAGAGGCTGAAATTAATATGCCTACAGATATTTACACGTTAAAATTTAATGATATTTTAACTATTTCCCAGCAAAAACCATAGAAAGCAATTACCATTACCTGCAAGGTTCTGTATATTCCTATTGATTCCACTTGATTTAACATTGATTGATTATGGTAACTTTGAGGAAAATTCGCCGATTACTGCGAGAAATTGCCGCTGAGTGGCAAGCTAACGAAGTCTCTCTGTTAGCTTCATCACTAGCATATTATGCAGTATTTTCTCTAGCACCACTTTTAGGACTAGTGATTATGATTGTCGGTGCAATTTTTGGGGAAGCTGTGGTTCAAGAAGAGGTAGTTAATCGATTGAGAGAACTTTTTGGTCAGGAGGGCGCAGAATTAATCTCTACTGCTATTGCTAATCTGAAAGTGGATTATAGACAACTAACTTTTACCGTCTTTTTTAATCTCGTTTTTTTACTCTTTGGAGCTACCGGCGTATTTACACAAATTCAAACAGCACTAGATAGAATTTGGGAAGTTAAGCCAGCACCAAGACGTAAGATTTTTCACCTGTTGCGCAAACGGTTATTATGTTTTTTAATGGTCCTAGTAATTGCCTTGCTTTTAATATTATTTTTTATAGCCAATGCAATTTTGACAAGTTTAGTCACATTTTTTAATCAATTATTTCCCGGTTTGGGTTATATATCCCAATTCCTTAGTTTATTGATTACTTTTGGAGGTACTACATTAATATTTACAATGATGTATAGTATACTCCCAGATGCCGACATTGCCTGGCGTGATACTATTGTTGGTGCTTTAATCACTGCACTGCTGTTTTTAGTAGGACAGTATTTATTTGGACTGTTTCTTGGTCGCACTGATTTTGGTTCTGCTTATGGGGTGGCTGGTTCTTTTGTAATTGTGATTACTTGGATTTTTTATGCTGCTCACATTTTGTTTTTAGGGGCGGAATTTACCAAGGTTTACGCCAAACAGCGAGGATCTGCCATTGTTCCTTCTGAATATGCTGTGAAAATATCACCACAACAACACGATAACCGGTGATTTAACCCGCAAACTCTTCTCTATAGGTAGATGTGATTATCTACAATTATTTAACACAATTATCAAAATTATTATATAAGAATAATTTGTAAATATGAATGATTTTAGTATCCGAATGTTTTGGCAAAACCTCAGTAATAGCAAGTTGATTCGCTATCTATTATTATTGGTTCTTGGTTGGGCAATTGTGCAGGTTTTAGCTTATTTTTCTACGGTGATTGTCATTTTTATCTTCGCTGGAATTTTAGCATTTTTGCTGAATTATCCTGTGAAGTGGTCTGAGCGGTTTCTACCACATGGTATCGCAGTTATTGTGGTTTTTTTACTCAGTCTATTTATTTTGGGTGGTTTGATAGCAACTCTGGGTTTTTCTGTCTTATCTCAATTTCAAGAATTACTTGAACAAGCACCTCAATTCATTGAGTATGCTATTTCTCTATTAGATACCTTACAAAATATCCTCATTAGATTTAATTTTCAGGTGAATTTTGAAGTAATAGAAGAGGAGTTACGCAATCAGATTTTATCAGGTATTGGTACAGGGTGGGCAACTTTTCAATGGCTATTAACTAACTTAGTTGATTTAATTTTGGTTGTAGTTGTTGCTTTTTTTATGTTGTTAGATGGTGAAAGGGTTTGGAATTTTATCATTAAAATATTCCCGCAAAATATTGGTCATCACCTGACTACTGCTATCCAGCAAAATTTCTTAGGATTTTTTTGGGGGCGTTTGTTGCTATCTTTATTTTTCGGTGTTTCCGCATTTTTAGTATTTATTTTCCTCCAACTACCTTATGCCCTATTTTTAGCGGCGATCGCCGGAGTGTTTGATTTAATTCCGGGAATTGGCGCTACAATTGGTATTACCCTAGTTGCTCTGATTATTTTACCTCAAGGCATTTGGTTGAGTCTGCAAGTATTAATCGCCTGTGTTGTCCTACAGCAAATAGAAGAAAATTTACTTATGCCGCGCATTATGCAAGGCTCAATCAATATGAATCCAGTTTTCATGTTCTTTGCTCTTTTAGTAGGAGCCACAGTAGCAGGTTTAGTAGGGATTTTTCTGTCAATTCCTATCGCTGGAGTATTAATTAGTATGTTTAATATTGAAGAAATGCAGGGAGGAAGTTAATGAAGTTTTATTAATTTTGTTGGTCTTAATGTATTCTACTTGATATGTAAAACCTATCAGTAGATATTTAATGGCAGAATCCTGTATGATCAAAACGAAAAACATATACAGCACATTTGATCTGAGTGAGGTACACAAAAACAGGCAAGATGCCCACCCCACAAAAGTTTTATCATTAAATCTGTACTTGACATCCTGCAATGTGCTGTAAATAATATAACATAATATTAATGAATTCTCCTAACCAAAACCCAGAATACACCCAGTCACGTAAAGCAGATCATATCCGCATCTGTTTAGAAGAAGATGTTCAATTCCACCACGTAACCAGTGGACTAGAAAGTTATAAATTTCATCACTGCTGCTTACCAGAAATCAACCGCGATGATATTGATATCAGTACAACCTTCCTGGGTAAGCGCCTAGGAGCACCTCTGTTAATCTCCTCTATGACTGGAGGAACACAACAAGCTGCAATGATTAACCAACGTCTGGCAAAAGTAGCGCAACAGTATAAAATTGCTATGGGTGTTGGTTCCCAGCGGGTAGCGGTGGAAAAACCCCAAGTGGCTGATACCTTCGCCATCCGCAAGTACGCGCCCGATGTGTTGTTATTTGCTAACTTGGGGGCGGTACAACTGAATTATCACTATGGTTTAGATGAATGTCTTCGGATTATTGATATATTGGAAGCTGATGCCCTAATTTTACACATTAATCCACTGCAAGAGTGTATTCAGCCCAATGGTGATACTAATTTTCGGGGGTTACTTGACAAAATCCGCTTTATATGCAGTAACATAGCTGTGCCAGTGATTGCTAAGGAAGTGGGCAATGGCATTTCTGCGGTCATGGCCGAGAAACTCTTAGGGGCTGGAGTGGCGGCTATTGATGTGGCTGGTGCTGGCGGTACTTCTTGGGCGAAGGTGGAAAGTGAGCGGGCGGAAAATGCTTTGCAAAAGCGTTTAGGTAGGACATTTGCTGACTGGGGTTTACCCACAGCAGAGTGTATTACCAGTATCCGCGCCATTTCTTCAGATGTGCCGTTAATTGCTTCCGGGGGGTTACGTGATGGGCTAGATGTGGCGAAGTCGATCGCTCTAGGAGCAGATATAGCCGGTTTGGCTATGCCTTTCCTGCAAGCGGCGGTGGTATCGGAAGCGGCATTGTATGATTTAGTTCAAGTGTTAATTGCGGAAATAAATACAGTACTATTTTGTACTGGCAACTCTACATTAAATGACTTATATAAATCAGGAAGTTTACGTAAAAAAATATCAACTAAATAACTCAAATGCGTAATTTTTTCAAACAAACCTTTGCCAGTTTACTGGGTACTGTCTTGGGGCTGATGATTTTTTTCGGTCTGAGCACAACAGGAATATTACTACTGCTATTTGCAGTTACCTCCTCTAGGGATACTACTCCACAAGTTAAAGATAACTCCGTTGTGGTTTTCGACCTATCCATGAATATCACTGATAGCTCCCCGAGTTCGGGCGAATTGCTACAACAAGCATTATCGGGTGCAGAAGTACAAAGAATGAGCCTGCGTAGTGTTCTGGATACCCTGGAAAAAGCCAGGCTGGATCCGCGCATAGTCGGTATTTATTTAGATGCAAGTCGTACCAGCATCATTAATCCAACAGGCTTTGCTACCCTGCGGGAAATCCGTCAGTCCCTGGAGAAGTTCCGCCAATCTGGGAAAAAGATCGTCACCTATGGTGTGGGTTTGAGTGAAAAGGAATATTACCTAACTTCAGTGGCGGATGAAATCATACTTAATCCTCTGGGATTCATGCCAGTCAAGGGTTTGAGCAGTGAACCATTATTTCTATCCGGGGCTTTAGAAAGGTTTGGGATCGGTGTTCAGGTAGTGCGGGAGGGGAAATTTAAAGGAGCAATCGAACCATTGATTCTCAAGCAATTGAGTCCAGAAAACCGCGCACAAATCCAAAAATTATTGGATGATGTTTGGCAAGATTGGCGGACTACAGTCGGTTCTAGTCGCCAAATTACTCCTCAACAGTTGCAAGCGATCGCAGATACTCAGGTGTTACTCACAGCTAGTGAAGCTAAAGCTAATGGTTTAATAGATCAGGTCGCATACCTGGATGAGGTGGTCGCCAACCTGAAGAAAATCACATCCAGCAATGAAACAGATAGCACATTCCGACAAATTAACCTCAGAAACTACGCTCAAGTTTCCGGCAAAAATCTAGGTGTAGAACGCAACTCACCCAACAAAATTGCTGTGGTTTATGCAGAAGGCGAAATTGTCGATGGTAAAGGCGAAGATGGACAAATAGGAGGCGATCGCTTTGCCAGAATTTTGAATCAAATACGTCAAGATAATGATGTCAAAGCCGTGGTGTTGCGAATTAATAGTCCTGGAGGGAGCGCCATAGCATCCGAGGTCATGCACAGGGAAGTACAATTGACCCGCCAGGTAAAACCTGTTGTAGTCTCCATGGGTAATGTGGCCGCCTCCGGTGGTTACTGGATTGCTAGCGATTCCAGCCGGATTTTTGCCGAATCAAATACAATTACAGGCTCTATAGGCGTGTTTGGCGTGCTGTTGAATGGGCAAAAACTGGCTAATAATAATGGGATAACCTGGGACACAGTGAAAACTGCAAGTTATGCCGATATTCAAACAGCGACGCGCCCCAAGTCACCCCAGGAGTTAGAAATTTTTCAGCGCAGTGTTAACAGGATTTATAATCTATTCCTGGATAAAGTCGTTCAAGGTCGGAATTTACCAGCCGCAAAAGTTGCAGAAATTGCCCAGGGAAGAGTTTGGTCAGGAATAGCAGCCCAAGAAATCGGCTTAGTAGATGAAATAGGTGGTTTAAATGCTGCTATTGAATATGCCGCCCAGGAAGCTAAACTAGATAACAATTGGCAATTACAAGAATATCCTAAAGCAAGTACCTTGGAAGAACGCTTTCTTGGCAGAGCAGTTGAAGAAATCAGCACTATTTTACACATGGTGGGAGTATCAGTTCAGCCATCTCATCCCCTGATAGCGGAATTACAAAAACTTGAACAGGAATTGGTGATTCTCCAAAAAATGAATGACCCTCAGGGAATTTACGCTCGTTTACCCTTTAATTTTCAGCTTGAATAGGTTTTTCTATGCGTGTTGTCCTCCAGAGAGTTAAATCATCCCAAGTCACCGTTAACGGTAAAATCATTGGCAAAATTGGACTGGGACTCAATTTACTAGTGGGAATTGCTCACAGGGATACCGAAGCTGAACTCGACTGGATGGTGCGTAAGTGTTTAGGATTACGAGTATTTCCTAATACAGAAGATGGCAAGAAATGGCAGAAATCTGTGCAAGAGATTGGCGGTGAGTTGCTGGTAGTCAGTCAATTTACTCTTTATGGTGACTGTCGTCAAGGTCGCCGCCCCTCTTTTGACCAATCGGCTCATCCCCAACTAGCTCAAGAATTATATGACCGCTTTGTCAGCAAATTACAGGGTAGTGGTCTCAAAGTGGCTACCGGTGAATTTGGTGCCATCATGGAAGTGACTATCGAAAATGACGGACCTGTTACCCTGTTGCTGGAGAAAGAACCTTTGTAGCCCCTCAGTCGGGAAAAATTAAATTTATATAAAGATTTGTAAGAAGTTTGTTAATTCCCAGATGTTTGCGATAGGTTATATAAGGGTCAATTGTAAGTAATAAATTTTTTCCCGCCTCAAGAGGCGAAAATTATCAAAAGCCCCCAATTTAGCTCATATTTGAATAGACACACAAACTGTGGTGACTATAAAACTAAAAAAGTTAACAGATTCCATTAATCTTTCTATGTTATTTATCGGGTGCATAGGTTGTTCGTATGGCATCTAAGATGAAGTAACGGCAGAATTTTCAGTTATTTAGTGGTGATTACCGTATAAAACCGAATTTTCTGGCTGACTAGTAGGGTTTATTATGGTATAGTAAAGAAGTTAAGACTAGCTTTACCAACTACAATACTCCACGCATCGATGACAATTGCAAAACGGAAAGCAGTTTTGATTAAGTATTTATCAAACAAAATCACAAATTGAATCGAGGCTATGACTCAGCAAGTGATTCACCCAATGGTGAAATTGCAACGTAAAGTGCAATCACTCATCGAATCTAATATTATCAAACCAACTGATAGCATTTGGAAAATTGCATTGCTCTACGGCGATGACTGGCAGCACTGGAAACGGGAACTGCAAGACTTTGGCTTTAGTATGCAAGATCCAATTGGCGAACTGCTAGCAGTGGAAGCTTGGGACGAGGAATAGATGCTAGATCCGGGGAGTATTTCTCTGACTGCTCCCCACTCCCTAAACTTGGCAAGCAGCTAATGCTTCAGCCAGTTCTCTAGCACTTTGGTATCTGTCCCGTGGTATGTACTGCGTGACCCGTTCAATAATTTCTCTGAGTTGAGGACTAATTGTGGGAATTTTTTCCACATCAAATTGCGAACCTTGTCCTCGGTAACGATAAAACTTAAAAGGATTTTCGCCGGTGAGGAGAAAAATTAAAGTAGGACCAATGGCATACAAGTCAGATTGAGTTAAGGGTTGTCCTCGTTCTTGTTCCGGGGCGCAGTAACCCTCAGCACCAATCCGGGTTCCTTGTCTGGTCCCAATCTCCTTGACAGCACCAAAATCTAACACCACGACATGATTATTGGAACTTCGCACCATCAGGTTAGCAGGTTTGATATCACGATGTATTAGTGGTGGATTTTGGCTATGGAGATAATCTAAGATGTTGCAGGTTTGAATCATCCAGACAATCGCCTGATTCGGTGATACCGGACCTCTCCCATACACTCTTTTTTCTAAATCTTCGCCATGAACTAACTCCATGGCCAAGTACTTTTTACCCCCAACCACAAAAAAGTCGTAATATTTGGGAATTCCTGAATGATCCAGGCATTTGAGAGTATGCGCCTCCCGTTCAAATAATTCTTGGGCTTTGGCAATTTTAGCCATGTCGGCGTTCATTTCCTTTAAAACCAACAATTGTGGTTTTCCTAAAGTCAGACCCCCTGCATCCCAAGCTAGATAAGTAGTACCCATACCTCCCTGTCCCAGAGTTCGCAAAACCTGATATTGACGAATTTTCTGCTTGACTGAAATAGGTTGACCGCAATGAACACAAAAGAGATTACCAGGCGAATTACCTTCGTGGTTGCAAGTCGAGGCTAAAGCCTCAGCTTCACCACCCGCAACATATCCGAGCAAAGCACCTGGAACTTGCTGACATTGGAATTGTAATATTGGCCCCCCCTGTGCCAGTTGTAATACAGAATTATCCGCCAAAGGGCACTGAAGTACAAGGATACCATCCACAAAAGTGCCATTAGTACCTTGACTAATTACCTGCCAAGAACAGAGATTATTATTTTGGGATAACTTAACCTCTCTGAGTTCTAAATGGTGCCGCGAAACCAGAATATCAGATAAAACCACATCATTATCCCCCGCTCTTCCAATGCGAATTACCGAGGGATTTTCAAAATACCACTGCTGAAGTGGCGTTTTCTGTTGGGGTTCTAACAAAGTCAGAATAACCACAATACAACAACCTGCATCAATTTAAACAATTAGCCAACAATTAGCCACTGGGAATTAATCTACCATTCCTAAATACTTTTAACCGCTCATATTTAGACGCACTTTCGCCCGGATAAGTATGACTGTAATATTGTCATGACCATTGTATTGGTTTGCTAAATCAATTAATTCTGTGACTCCTTGTTCTAGATTAGAGTCAGAATGCAACAGGGAAATTAAGTTATTCTGCCCATAAATTTCTAGGACATCATTATCTGACAGACCATCAGACACCAGCAGCAACAGGCTATCTTCAGTAATCGTGAAAAACTTGACATCCGGACTAATAGCATTTTGATCTCGCGGACCCAAGGCCTGAGTTAGCTGGTACGCGTCCGGGCGGCTATAGGCTATACTGGCATCCACCCCTCTAGAAATCTCTCGTTGACCTACTTCATGATCTACAGTCATTTGTTCTAAATCTTTGTTAGGCCTCAGGCGATAAAGGCGACTATCTCCTACATGGGCCACTGCTGCTTGAGTACCTTGAATTAACAGCATAACTAAGGTAGTACCCATGCGCTTGACCCCGGAACGCAGTTGTTGCTGATTTAACTCATAAACTGCTTGATTAGCTACGTATACAGCTTCACGAATCTGGTCTTCTGTGGGTATTTGGTTAGTAGTCCAATGTTGATCAAAGTATTCCTTGAGTGTGTTAACTGCTAACTCACTGGCTACCTCACCCCCCGCATGGCCACCCATCCCATCACAGAGGATATATAAACCACGGAATTCAAGAATTTGTTGGTTTGGCAATTCCAACTCACTGATTTTGGTTTGAATGCCAAAGTAATCCTCATTGTAGTTACGTTTCTTACCTACATCAGTACCTGCTGCATTTTCTAAACTACTCAATTCCATTGAGGGTAGAACATTTGGCAAATCATGGGATTGTAAAATAGTCGGTGCTGCGGCATTTTCTTTTATCGGATCAGCTATTCTGATCAAGGGTGTTTCTAGTTCCGCGATAATTTCCTGTAAATGCGATCGCAACTGCTCAACTGTCTCAATTTTACCTAGTTCTAAATCTTCTAAAATCCTCACTATAGAACCAAAGTAAGTCCTCTGGGACTGTCTAAAGATTGCCTGCCAAACTTCCCCCAAAGCTTGGATAGTTAAAGGATGCTCTAGGATGGTGAATGTTTCTACTCTTTCCGTATCTAAGAATACTATTTCCGGCATTTCCTTCAGAGATTCTACATACAACCTTTCCAGACCTAGTTTTTTCTCTGCATTTAAGCGCAGATTATCTAATTTCAATAAACTTTGACGACAACTCACCGTTTCTAATGCCCCCCAGAGTCGGCTCATCTGATCTAGGTAATGTAAAATCTCTAAGGTAGATGTGGTTTCAGCTTCCCAGATGTCGAGTAAACACTGCCAATGGGAACGGTCTTCGATGAGTAACACCTGTATATTATCTTGTTCCCAGACATCATGAATAGCTGGTATACCTAGGTGACCTTGAGATTGCAAGAAAATATAAGCTTGAGCCAGGGGAGAAACTCCAGTAATTTCCACTGATGGCATAACCAATCCCTGTCTCTGACTAGCTAGTATAGCCTCAATGGGAGATATTTGATATGGCTGACAGTCCAACACTTTCACCCACATTTCGGACTCATTCACCGTTGATAGTGGTTCTAAAAGTTGATAGCGCTGTTTTTTGTCTAAATAAGAACCTAATGTCAGATGTGACCCTGATATACAAGCAGTTGGGGATGTTTCTTGCTCATTTTCTGCCTTTTCCTCGCGAATCAATTCCCCATCTTCATTCCCCCTCTTGGTAACACTGATAATTGCCTGCCAAACCTTGCCGCATTGCGCACCACACTGATGACAAACTTGTGCATTCACAGGTACTTCAGTACCACACTCAGGACAAACCCTGTGAGTTAGCGATACACCACAACTTTGACAGAATTTGTTACCATTAGGGTTTTGAAATGTACACTGAGGGCAAATGAGCATAATGAAAGTTCCTTCATTTCCGTTCCCACCAGAGCAATTACTACCAAAAGAAAATTATTTGGCGTGACACTTCCGTAATTATATCAGATATTGGGAGCTAGGCTGGTGATTTTTAGGCAAATTATGCCAAAACTTGAGTTCTGATGGCATCAGGTCGCGCCATTCACCCAACTGTAGACCATCCAGACTCAGATGGGCTATGCTCACCCTCACCAATCGCAAAGTAGGAAATCCCACCGCCGCAGTCATTCGCCGCACTTGACGATTCTTTCCCTCCGTCAATGTCATTTCTAACCAAGCCGTGGGGATATTTTGGCGAAATCTAATTGGCGGGTGGCGTTCTGGTAAATGGGGCGCTTCTAACAACAGTCGTACTTGCGCCGGTTGAGTGCGGTAATTTTGAATATTTACACCCGTTTCTAACTTGTTCATCGCATCTACATCAGGAACGCGCTCCACCTGCACCCAGTAAGTGCGTTCATGTCCATAGCGAGGATGAGCCAGACGATGTTGTAACTGTCCATCATTGGTTAGTAATAATAAACCTTCACTGTCCCAGTCCAAACGTCCCACAGGGTATATATCGGGAACCGGTATATATTCCTTCAATGTACGGTGTTTCGGTGTTTCCTGAGTGAACTGGCTGATAACACCATAAGGTTTGTAAAAAATAATATATCTGTAATGGTTAGCCATAAATGCTCAGATCATATTGGGACTGATCGCCTACAGTATAACCATACTCTTTCTTCTTAGTGCCTTGACTTCCTTCCCCTAGCTGGTGCGGTCGATCAAAAGGAATTGTAAACAGTCTCACCCGTATTCCTAACCCAGATGGTACAATTTCATTCATGCTAGGGGTGCCTGAAAAATCAGGCTGAGATCACACCCTTAACACCTGAGTCTGGCTAATACCAGCGGAGGGAAGCTGTTTATCGAGGAATTCAATATGCGGACAGAATGGGTTACCAAGCGTCGTGGACAGAGTAATGTCACTCAAATGCACTACGCACGCCAGGGTGTTATTACTGAAGAAATGCACTACGTCGCCCAGCGGGAAAATCTTCCTGCGGATCTCATTCGTGAGGAAGTGGCGCGGGGACGGATGATTATCCCTGCTAACATTAATCACACCAACCTAGAACCGATGGCTATTGGCATCGCGTCTAAATGTAAAGTTAACGCTAATATCGGCGCTTCTCCTAACTCTTCCAATCTTCAAGAAGAAGTAGATAAGTTAAATCTAGCAGTGAAATATGGTGCTGATACCGTCATGGACTTGTCCACAGGGGGCGGTAACTTAGATGAAATTCGCACAGCGATCATCAATGCTTCACCTGTTCCCATTGGCACAGTACCAGTTTACCAAGCTTTAGAAAGTGTCCACGGCACCATTGAAAAGCTCACCGCCGACGACTTTCTGCATGTCATCGAAAAACACGCCCAACAAGGTGTAGATTATCAAACCATCCACGCCGGGATCTTAATTGAACATTTACCTTTAGTTAGAGACCGCATTACTGGTATTGTCTCCCGTGGTGGCGGTATTTTAGCCCGGTGGATGCTACATCACCATAAACAAAACCCTCTGTATACCCACTTCCGCGATATCATCGAGATTTTCAAGAGATATGATGTCTCTTTTAGTTTAGGTGATTCCCTACGTCCTGGCTGTACTCATGATGCCTCAGATGCGGCACAATTAGCAGAATTAAAAACCCTCGGACAGCTCACCCGCAGAGCTTGGGAAGATAACGTACAAGTCATGGTCGAAGGACCCGGACACGTCCCCATGGACCAAATTGAGTTCAATGTCCGCAAGCAAATGGAAGAGTGTTCGGAAGCTCCTTTCTATGTCTTGGGACCTTTGGTAACAGATATTGCTCCCGGTTATGACCATATTACCTCCGCCATTGGGGCAGCTATGGCTGGTTGGTATGGTACAGCTATGTTGTGTTATGTCACACCTAAAGAACATTTGGGTTTACCCAATGCTGAAGATGTGCGCAATGGTTTGATTGCTTATAAAATCGCCGCTCATGCTGCGGATATTGCTAGACACCGCCCCGGTGCTAGGGACAGAGATGATGAACTTTCTAAAGCCCGTTATAATTTTGATTGGAATCGTCAATTTGAGTTAGCTTTAGACCCGGAAAGAGCCAAAGAATATCACGATGAAACTTTACCAGCAGATATTTATAAAACTGCTGAGTTTTGTTCTATGTGTGGTCCTAAGTTCTGCCCGATGCAAACCAAGGTTGATGCTGATGCATTGACTGAACTTGAGAAGTTTTTGGCTAAGGAACCCGTGACTCAGGGTTAATTAAGATAATTATCCTTTAATATAGTTACCAGATGGTAACTATATTAAATTCCGGTATAAATGGGGCTCAATCTCAATACTCATATCAAAATTTAACCCTAAAAATCAATGAGTGCAGCAATTAAATGGACTGTTGAAGCTGAAGATAAACTCAAGGAAATTCCTTTCTTTGTCCGTCCTTTTGCCCGTAAAAAAATTGAAACTTATGCAGAGGAGAATAGTATATCTCTCATCACTCTCGAAATTTATGAACAGGTTAAACAAAAATTTAACTAAGATGTAAATTAATTTATTGACGGATTTTTTGCACGTTTATATTTATTCAGATGAGATTTTCTGCATCTGGAACAGTTCCCAGATTATGAATCGTTAAGATCAGTGTTTATTTGATAGTTGTCAAGAAGTTTCGTTTTTTAAACGATCTTTACATAGAATTAGCGATCGCCTATGCTAAAACTACCAAATTGATAAGTGATTAGTAGTGCGATCGCCTCGGGCTCTGCGCGAGACGCAATCGCTATTCTCAAATTTCCTGATCCCATTTCTGGGGAAGAGTCACAGCGCGACCCTAATTACCCATTAATTAGCTAATGCTTGATATCGTTCTTGGAGGTCAGTGATGGTAAATACCGCCTGAAAGTTCAACCCCACTGACTGGTAAAACTCAGCCCCTCCTTGTAGTCTATCTACAAGTGAAATTACGGTATCAACTATATAACCAGCATCCCGAAGACGCTCAACGGCTTTCATGGCTGATTTTCCTGTAGTCACCACATCTTCTAAAACTATGACTTTTGCACCCGGGGGTAAATTCGGACCTTCAATATAAGCCATTGTTCCATGTCCTTTGGCTTCCTTGCGAATAATCAGCGCTGGTATGGGGCGATTTTCATAAGCAGAAACCACACTCACAGCTGACACAATGGGATCAGCACCTAAAGTTAAGCCGGCCACAGCTTGGGTATCTGTAGGTAATACAGATAAAAGAATGCGGCCAATGGCTAAAGCGCCCTGGGGGTGGAGGGTTACCTGCTTACCATTGATGTAGTAAGAACTGCTTTGTCCAGAAGAAAGAATAAAATCACCCTCTTGATAAGCGAGTTGACAAAATAAATCTAGTAGCTGGTGGTGCAGGGTGATTAAATCAGTAGTAGCCGCACAAATATTTGATTGAGTAAAGGTTCCAGTAGTATCCGTCATTACAAAACAGGCAAAGTTGTGTTACACCAAAGGTAGACCTGATCAGAGTTCTGAATCAGCGTAATATGGGTTTGAATGGAGTCTTGGGTCAGGACTCAAAAAAATCCAGGGTGCAGGAGTTGAACCTGCCTTGGGCGAATTATGAGTTCGCTGCCTCAACCGCTCGGCCAACCCTGGCGGAATTCCATTATAGCGTAATTTTACAGATTGTGTAAAGTCCAAAATGGTGCAACCTGGTATTGATTAAGTTCTTTTCACAATTGAGGCAGACAGCTTCAATACTTTTGGTTTGAATACGCTTAGAATAAGGCAAAATTTTGACGCAATAACTTGTCAGCAATGAAAGTAAATTCCACGGCAATTCTCACTTTAATCTTATTAGTCCTGATGCTGGGTGCTGGTTCTGTGAGTGCGTTTTTAGGTTTTGAGATGGGAACCTCGGCCCTCAGAGGTGTAACAACACCAGATGGCCGCCCCACGAATAAGTTTATCAGCAGTAGGTCTAATAACTCTCAACAGCTAGGAGTAGTACTATTGAAAGAAGATGAGATCCTCAAAACTGTCCAGGCTCGAATTGAGGGGAAAACCAAGGCTGCTAAATCAGGAAAATTAGATGAAGATGACCAGGAAGCAAGAACTAGTAGGCAGAGAAGCTCAAAGGAAAAACCCCCATCTGTGGTCGCAGAAAAACTCCAACCGGGATTTCCAGTGGTTGCTGAGAGTCAGGGTGTAACTTTTGCCGTCCAATCTGTTCGCTACTCTGGGGGTGATTTACTCATGAGAGTAAATATGCAGAATAAAGGTAATGATTCTGTGCGCTTTTTGTATAGTTTTTTGGATGTTAGGGACGAAAAAGGACGGACACTGAGTGCTACCACAGAAGGTTTACCAACAGAATTAGATCCTGAGAGTCCCATAGCTTCAGGTACGGTGATTATTCCTACGGCTTTGCTTGATGATGTGAATCGGATATCCCTGTCTCTGACAGATTACCCCGCTCAACGACTGAAGCTAGAAGTTTTAAATATCCCTGTAGAAAGGTAAATGAGAATATGGAATCGGGAAGATGATTATTCAATACCTGATATCAAATTCCCGCTATTTAATCCCAATTAATCCCAAAATGGGGACATGATTTTTACACGAGCTTTGGCGGTGAGTCGTTTTTCTACCTTAATTCCGACTGATGTGGGGCTGAGATTGTTGACGGTGTTATTGCTGATCGCTATTAATGCTTTTTTTGTGACAGCAGAGTTTTCAATGGTGACGGTTAGGCGATCGCGTATTCATCAGCTGGTTAAAGCTGGTGATATTCCGGCCATCGCCGTGGAGGGACTACAACTTAGTATTGAAAGGTTATTATCTACAACTCAATTAGGCATTACCCTTTCTAGTTTAGCCCTGGGATGGATTGGTGAAAGTTCCATTGTCCTATTGGTGAAGTCATGGCTAAAATCCTGGACTTTACCCATAGAGATGAATAATTTTATCGCTCATTCTCTATCAATTCCCATTGCCTTTTTTTTGATCGCCTATCTGCAAATTGTTTTAGGTGAACTATGTCCTAAATCAGTAGCTATGTTGTATTCAGAGGATTTGGCGAGATTTTTGGGTCCTTCGGTAAAAGCCATCGTCCGCTTTTTTAACCCCTTTATCTGGATTCTTAACCAATCAACCCGGTTTTTGTTGCGGCTTTTTGGTATAGAATACACCGGACAAAGTTGGCGATCGCCAGTGACTCCAGAGGAATTACAGATCATCATCTCTACAGAAAAAGAATCAACTGGTTTACAGCTTGCAGAGCGAGAATTGCTGAATAATGTCTTTGAGTTCGGCGATGTCAGAGCCTTTGAAGTTATGACCCCCCGCACTGCTATTGTCGCTTTGTCAAAAGATGCAACTTTCCAGACTTTACTCGAAGAAATGACCTCTAGTGGTCACTCACGCTACCCCATCATGGGAGACTCTTTAGATGACATTCGCGGCATAGTTTATTTTAAAGATTTGGCAGAACCCTTGGCAATGGGGAAACTCACCCCAGAAACAAATATCCAAGCTTGGATGCGTCACGCCCGCTTTGTGCCGGAACAAACACCCTTGAGTGAACTATTACCCATGATGCAGCAAGAGAAGCCGGCCATGGTCATAGTAGTCAATGAGTTTGGCGGTACCGTAGGGTTGGTGACCCTTCAAGATGTCATTGCTGAAATTATTGGTAATGCAGGGGAACCGGAGGACATGGATGACTTGCTGGTGGAAATGTTAGACAATCAAACATTTTTGGTGCAAGCCCAAGTTAACCTCGAAGACCTCAACGAAGTTTTACATCTGAATTTACCCCTGACAAACGAATACCAGACACTGGGCGGTTTTGTGCTGTATCAACTCCAAAAGATCCCCGTAACAGGCGAAGTCTTCTACTATGAAAATCTCGAATTTACTATAGTTTCAACCTTCGGACCGCGCTTGCATCAAATTCAAGTGCGACGATTGGAGGCTAAATAATTGCAGTGGTCATTGGTAGGTTACAACTTTAGTCTTGAGCATAAGGTAGTGGGTCTTTCAACCCCAATTCAGCAAAGGCCGCTAGCCGTAAACGACAAGAATCACAAACACCACAGGCTACATCGCTACCTGCATAGCAAGACCAAGTTAGCTCCCAGGGAACTCCCAATTGATTGCCCAGTTGGATGATTTCGGTTTTTTTTAAATCAATTAGAGGAGCAACAATTTCGATAGGTTTGCCTTCACGTCCTTGTTTGGTTCCTAGTTGAAATACTTTCTGCATCGCCTGGATATAGTCGGGACGACAATCCGGATATCCAGAGTAGTCTAGGGCGTTAACACCAATGTAGACCCTTTGGGCTGCGATCGCTTCCCCATAGCCCAGAGCAAAGCTCAAAAAAATAGTATTACGTGCAGGTACGTAGGTAACTGGAATTTTTTGCGACATTTCTTCGATGGATCTCTCTTGCGGTAAATTAATGGTGTCATCTGTAAGTGCTGAACCGCCCCATTGTCGTAAATCAAAATTGACCACTTGATGTCTCACCACTCCAGCTGTTTGAGCGATGCGGAAGGCTGAGTCCAACTCTCGCCGATGTCGCTGCTGGTAATCGAAAGAAATCGGGTGACATTCATAACCATCAGCTTTGGCTTGATACAAAACTGTGGCAGAGTCTAATCCTCCTGATAATAGAATTACAGCCTTCATCTCACTCTCAACTTTTGGGTTTTCCATTGCCAAATCACACTTCCATAAAATTCCACGAATAATGTTACAGTCCTCCTTAAGCCATCTTGGTCGAGTTTTTACTATTTTCACCACAGCCAAACAAATGTCTACACCAGCGCCTGAAAAAAGTTAGACAGGTCAATATGTAAAAAAAAATAGATAATTGTGCAAGAATTGTTGGAGTATTTCAGCGGTGGCAATTGCGTAAAACATACCAAAAGTAAAGGGTTAAGTGGATTCCTTGCAAATTTCTGTATTGTTGATAACAAAACAATATTATTATTTTTGAATGATTCCTAATTAAAGATCGATCCCGCTCATTAATTACCCCAGGGTTCTTATAAGTTATTACTTACATCTTCATTGGTTTATCAAGTCAACAAAAAGACACATTATATCTTATGTTAGTAAAAAAATATTGAGCAATTGCCACCTGAACACACAAGGAAAAGGTAAATTGCGGGAACTCATAAAAAACTGGGAAATTCTTCATAAATGTAGCCTCTATGTTACCATCTGGATGGTTTTCAACAGATCATAACTGGTCTTCAAGTATAAATACTAACGGCGGTAGCGCCTCTAGATTTGGTGGTTGAGGAGAGAATAATAGTGCAAGATAGCATGTCAGTGGCAGAACCTTCATATACACAGCGGAATCAAACAAAACCAATTCGCGTAGGCGTAATTGGAGTGGGCAACATGGGACAACATCATGCTCGCATACTAAGTTCAATGAAAGATGTTGAATTCGTAGGTGTGTCAGATATTAATGTTGAACGAGGTTTAGAAACAGCTAGTAAATACAAGGGGCATTTTTTTGAAGATTACTGTGACCTCCTACCCCATGTAGAAGCAGTGTGTATCGCTGTCCCCACCCGCCTGCATTACGCAGTAGGTATCAACTGTTTGTTGGCCGGAATTCATGTCTTGATTGAAAAGCCAATTGCTGCGAGCATTTCTGAGGCCGAATCCCTAGTAAATGCGGCAGCTGATTCTCAGTGTATTCTGCAAGTGGGTCATATTGAGCGTTTCAATCCAGCATTTAAAGAACTCAGTAAAGTGTTAAAAACAGAAAATTTGCTGGCTCTAGAAGCGCATCGCATGAGTCCTTACTCAGACCGCGCCAATGATGTTTCGGTGGTGCTGGATTTAATGATCCACGACATTGACCTGTTATTAGAACTAGCTGGTTCTCCAGTGGTGAAGTTAACCGCTAGCGGTACTCATTCTGTGAATTCTGGTTATTTGGATTACGTCACTGCTACCTTGGGCTTTGCTAATGGTATTGTTGCCACTTTAACTGCCAGCAAAGTTACCCACCGGAAAATCCGCCGCATAGTGGCTCATTGCAAAAACTCATTTACAGAAGCAGATTTCCTCAAAAATGAAATTTTAATTCACCGACAAACTAATAATAATAGTCTAAGTGACCATAGACAAGTGCTGTACAGGCAGGATGGTTTGATTGAGAAAGTTTACACCACTAATGTTCAACCTCTGAGTGCAGAACTAGAGCATTTTATTAATTGCGTCCACGGCGGTAATCAACCTTCGGTAGGTGGTGAACAAGCCCTGAAAGCTCTGAGATTGGCTAGTTTAATTGAGCAAATGGCATTAGAAGATCGGGTTTTAAAGCCATTAGATTGGGAATCTCACACACGGGTGCAGTCATTGACCCCAACAATTTAAAACGGGAACGGGCCTGGGGCATGGGGCATAGGAAAACAAACTCTCCCCTGATCTTTGTGCCCTCCCCAGGAAACCAACAAGGAAAAACTCACCTAGTAACACTAGCCTTTAATCGTCTACCTGAGTAGAATACAACCAGCAATTTCTCAAAAGTCTTCACTCCATGAAACTAAAGTTAGGCTTTGGACTGTTTAAAGCCAACCCATCAAAGACCAAGTAACAAACTCAATGTGATTCATGTGACGATTCTCTAGTTGACCCATTTATCTGCTACTATCCAGGAAAGTTGTTGAGTAAAAATGTCGAGAAAAGTATAGCTGACAATGAATTATGGGAATTGACTAACTCAACCCCCCTAGGAGATCAGGAAAACACTGATTTCATAGGCAAGGTAGCAGAGCAATATTAATTGCTCTCTCTATACTACAAGTCCGCACATTAATTTCTGTCACTCAGGCATTAGCAAAAGTTAAATCAGGATTAGGAGCTTTCATGACAGACCAACCTTCCGCAGCTACCCCAATGAATGCCGCCGCCATACCTTTAAATAAGGTGTCAGCATCTACCCCGATGAATACCAACCCTCCTGCTAATAGGTCAAGTATTAGCGGCAAAAATATTCTCAGTGTTGATTTAGGTAGAACTTCTACTAAAACTTGTATTAACCGTGAACCAGCTGATGTAGCTTTCATACCTGCCAACGTTAAGAAAATGTCTATGGAAGAGGTTAAAAGCGGCGTTTTTGAAGCCAAGGCTACTGACCCTCTCATGGATTTATGGCTGGAGTATCAAGGTAATGGATATGCTATTGGTCAGCTAGCAGCCGACTTTGGGGCGAATTTAGGTGTTGGCCAGTCTAAAGTAGAAGATGCACTAGTCAAGGTTTTGGCCTGTGCTGGCTACTTTAAACTTAAAGATGAAATCTCCGTCATCATGGGTCTGCCCTTCCTGTCTTTAGAACAATTTGAAAAGGAAAAAGCTCAGTTAACCAGTCAAGTTACTGGACCTCATGTGATGAACTTCCGAGGGGAATCGGTATCGCTCAATATTAACAAGGTTTGGGTCATGCCAGAAGGATATGGTAGTCTCCTCTGGTCTGAAGCTCAACCTAAGACAGGCGCTAGGGTTCCAGATTTCACCAAAATCTCGGTCGCAATTGTTGATATCGGACATCAAACCATTGATATGTTAATGGTAGATAACTTCCGTTTTGCCCGCGCTGCTTCTCAAAGTGAAGAATTTGGCATGAACAAGTTCTATGAAATGGTAGCCGCCGAAATAGAGGGATCTGATAGTCAATCTTTAGCCCTGATTTCTGCTGTCAACAAACCCAAAGGTGAACGCTTCTATCGTCCTAAAGGTGCCAGCAAGCCCACTAACCTGGATGATTTTCTACCTAACCTCATAGAAATGTTTTCTCGAGATATTTGTCATCGTGTCTTAGCTTGGATACCAGAGCGGGTCACTGATGTCATTATCACTGGAGGCGGTGGTGAATTTTTCTGGGACGACGTTCAACGTTTACTCAAGGAAGCCCAAATAAATGCCCATTTATCCGCCCCTTCCCGCCAGGCTAATAGCTTGGGGCAATACATTTATGGAGAGGCGCAATTGTCCGCTCGAGCTGCTAGGTCTTAAAACTAATGTTCCAATGGCCAAAAAAGGTAGTTAAATCCGTCACCTTCAACCCATCGGTTGCCGATGAAAGCTTGTTAGCAGTTGTAGAGGATTGTCTGGAAAGATTGCCTGATAAAACTTTTAGCGACATCTGTAAGCAGGCTCTATGGCAATCTTTGTGTATACCGGAGACTGTAAAACCTAGTCCAAAAACAGTAGCAACAGATTCACTAGAAAAAAAAATCGATGAGTTGCAACGTCAAGTGGCTGACCTAGAGGAACGTTTTTTCCCAAAACAATCTCATCGTTTGGAGACTATAGAATGCCATATTTTGCAACTTACGCAACAAATGGCAGATGTAGTAAATATACTTAGTGAGCGTTCAATGATTGAGTCTCCAAGCACACCAGATATATCAGTATCATATACTACTGATGAGGAGCAACCCCCAGAAGAGGTTGATCCCGTGATCCAACGCCTAAGTCAGTTTGTGGATAACTTTTAAATAATTACCTGGAATTTCCCTCGGCTCTATAGCCTGGATCACTAAGCAAGTCAAACGCCAACATCCTTAAGACGTTTTTTGGACTATCCGAGAAAATCTTGGGGATGTTTTATTTTTTCAAATAATTAATTCACTTGATGTTTACGTAATAAATACTAGGTTCAAGGATATTAATTAGTATAAAATTTGATTGTTACTTCTTTGATCTACAAACTGACCGGGAGTGGGAAGTTGGCTAACCAAGAACACCTTTTCCTAGTTTTGACTCTTCTCCATACCCTAGGAAATTAATTGTCAACTTCGGATATTACCCATCAAATAAAGCCTTTTTCAGTCTCATGAAGTACACACCAATAATTCCCTGTTCCCTGTTCCCTCAAACTAAAAAAAATTGTACCTCACGAGCATGGGAAATGCTATATATAATTTTCTTTAAGAGTTATTAAGAAATTCTTATTAAAAAATATTGCAATAACTTGATTTAGTTGTTACTGTGTGTATGGCAACAACGCTGATGAACGCTCTGAGATTGAGGAGAGAAAAACCTATGAGCTATATTCACTCCGGCAATTGTGTGAAATTTTGATTGTTAATCTGACTGAAAACCCAGGTATTTGTGCCTTTTAGTCCCGGAATATTTCGTTGCCACAAGCTTATTTACCAACGACTGATTATTTGTCTTACCTTGTCCAAGCTAGTAGCTCTGATTGCGGATAGACGCAATCACTAAGACTAGGGTAAGACACCATTTTGGAGGTCATAACCGATGAATATTCGAGGTAAAGTCGCTCTGATTACTGGGGCTTCCCGTGGTATTGGTAAGGCGATCGCTCTGAGGCTGGCCCAACAAGGCATCAAGCGGTTGATATTAGTAGCACGCGATCGGCAAAAATTAACCGCCGTCGCTAACCAAATCGAAGCCATGGGCGTAGAAGCCGAAATTTTGTGCATTGATTTAACAAAAACAATTGAAGTTAATATTGCCGTTGCCCAATTGTGGCGCAACTATGGCCCAATTCATCTCCTGGTTAATTGTGCCGGCGTAGCATATCAAACCTCATTTTTACAGACCAAACTACCCCAAGTTCAAGAAGAAATCTCGGTGAATTTATTGGGAATGTACAACCTCACCAGCCTTATAGCCCGGCGGATGGTCAGCCAAAAACAAGGAACAATCGTTAATGTGTCAAGTTTGATGGGGAAAGTAGCAGCACCGACAATGGCCACTTACTCAGCTACCAAGTTTGCCATCTTAGGATTTACCCAAGCCTTACGTCGCGAACTGGCTGAACACAACATCCGAGTCCTCGCCTTATTACCTTCCCTCACAGACACAGATATGGCGCGGGACTTAAAATTATTTCGCTGGGTGATCCCTATGAGTTCCGAAGCAGTAGCACAAGTACTCGTCTCTGGATTGCAAAAAGATACAGCAGAAATTTTAGTGGGTTGGCAAAGTCATTTAGCCGTGTGGTGTCAACGCTTGGCCCCTTGGTTACTAGAGATAATTTTACAAATCGCCACCCCGCCAACCTTGACAAAACCACAGTCTCCGGCAAAACCCAGTTTCATGACCAAAATTTATCGTTTTAGCGATTTATTATGGTCAAAAACATAAATTATCTCTCCAGTTAAATTCTCACAATTTCATACTGCGGTGAATAAATTTTACCTTTGAGATCAAAAGGCAACATTCCCAAAAATAGAACCTATTGACCGCAATTCGCCCTCGTTTACCCCAAGCTCACCAATAATTCGTATTTTCCGCAGAAGAGCAACAAACTTCATAACCGACTCAAACAAAAAGATGGGAATATCTTTGTAAGACCGCACCGATGATAATTAGCGCCTTGTTGCCCATCTCGTAGTTGTTCAGGGAAAATGAAATTGCCTACCACACTTAGTTCTGTGCCGGAAATCATAGACGACTTACCCAATATTTCTGGTTGGGAAACAGAAGTCTTCTCTGTAGTTAACCATGATGCGCCTGTATTTTTACCCTCAACAAATATCCGCTTAGAGGATGTAAATGCAGTCTTTGCCATCGCCCTACATATGCACCAGCCAACCATACCAGCTGGACCCGATGGCGGATTAATTAGCAATCTGCAATATATGTTTGAACATTCTCACGAAGGGGATAACCATAACGCCGCAGCTTTCGCCTATTGTTACAGCCGTATGGGGGACATGATCCCCGAACTTGTCCATCAAGGTTGCAATCCCCGTGTGATGTTGGATTACTCTGGTAATCTTTTGTGGGGACTCAGACAAATGGGACGTAAGGATATTTTGGATAATCTCAAACGAATCACCTGCAATCCCACCTATCAACCTTATGTAGAATGGCTCGGGACAATGTGGGGTCATGCTGTCATTTCTTCCACACCCATACCCGATATTAAATTGCATATCGTGGCATGGCAACATCACTTTGCTGCCATCTTTGGCTGGCCAGCATTAGCAAGAGTCAAAGGATTTTCCCCCCCAGAAATGCACCTACCAAATCACCCGGATACTTTATTTGCATTTATCAAAGCTCTCAAGGAATGTGGCTATCGTTGGTTACTTGTACAAGAACATTCTGTAGAAACAATTAGCGGTGAATCTCTCACCCATAAGCACTTACCACATCGTCTGATAGCCCGCAATTCTCAAGGTGAAACAATTAGTATTACAGCCCTGATTAAAACCCAAGGTTCAGATACCAAATTAGTGGCTCAGATGCAGCCTTACTATGAAGCCAAAACTTTAGCTAAACAACAAGTAGCAAATATCATAATACCACCAATAGTTAGCCAAATTGGCGATGGTGAAAATGGTGGTGTGATGATGAATGAATTTCCTAGTGCTTTCAAACAAGCTTGGAAAGATATGGTAAATCAAGGAGGAGGTAAATCTGGGGTTGTTGGGGTCTGTGGTACAGAATACTTAGAATTATTAGCAGCCGCTGGTTGTCAAACCAAAGACTATCCCACCTGTCAGCCACTAGGACAACATCAAATTTGGCAGCGACTTTCACCTGAAAACTGCAAACCTGATGGCGGGCGTGGCGTAGCCATAACTGTAGAAATTGCCATTCAAGAATTAAAGCAAATCAATCCTAACTTTCACATGGATGGAGCCTCATGGACTAATCATATTAGTTGGGTAACAGGATATGAAAATGTGCTCTCACCCATGCATAAATTAAGCAGTTTATTTCATCAAAAGGTTGAGAATATCTTGCCTACTAATTCAGTGGAATACCGTAATCTCCTTTTACATAACCTTTTGCTACAAACGAGCTGTTTTCGCTACTGGGGACAAGGTTCATGGACAGACTATGCGCGTAATATTTACCAAAGGGGAGAAAACTTGGTGCAAATGCTCTGTGACTCTGATAATTCACCCGACTTGGTTTGACACCCCCCTTGTCTAAAGACCTACCGTTAATTTCATGTGGTTAAGGTAGACAACCGCGGGTATGACTTGTAGTGACCTTGTGGAAGTATACCCACCACAGAAGAGTTTTACAAGGATTTGAAGTAATTTAATTTTTTGTGTGTGCACCGCAGAGCTTTCAAGGAGGCGAGATGTTAACGCGGAATATTTAAACAGTATGAACAGTTTATGAAATTTCAGGTAAGATGACATCTTGATCCAGTAGATCAAACCAAGTATAAATATTAGTCTATCAAATCTCACTCTGCTAGATGTTTATTCCCCCAAACTCGGAACAATTTCAGCAAGGGGGCAATCTGACTATCAGTCAGCATCAGTAAATGCACACATTTGAGCAAAACTATCCACAACTCCCTAGCCTTCATCATCCCTTAAGGGTAACTAGAAACAAAACACTACTTTCCTGTTCCCATAAGCTTAACTTACCCATAGATGCTTTTGATCCCCATTCCGATACAATGTTTAAACATAACGTAAAAACTTTCAAACGCTTTTGACTGCGACACCCATGAATCAACTGAACAATGGTTTCACTATATTTCTGAGTTTGCTAGTCGAGGCGATGCCATTTTTGCTGTTGGGAGTTTTATTCTCCAGTGTGCTGCTAATTTTTATCGACGAGCGGCAATTAGTAGCCAGAATGCCTAAAAACCCCTTTATAGGCGCTTTAGCAGGTAGTCTCATCGGTTTTATGTTTCCGGTGTGTGAGTGCGGTAATGTCCCCGTAGCACGGCGGTTGCTGATGCAGGGAGTCCCCACACCCGTGGCTATTGGTTTTTTACTAGCAGCACCGACGATTAACCCAATTGTGATTTGGGCAACTTGGTTAGCCTTTCGAGACCAGCCAGAAATAGTAGTTTTACGAGTGGTATTTTCTCTATTAATCGCCGTAATTATTGGCATGGTTTTCAGTTTTCAAAAAGATATAAGTCCCCTTGTTCAGCCAGCGATCGCTCGTTATCTCAAATTTAACCCACCAGGGAAATCAGACACTGAAGTCCCTGGTGGAGGTTACGTAAAACCAAGCAGATTCACCAGTGCGTTGAAATCCGGAACTTATATTTTAGGAGGAAAAGCAGGACTTACCACACGGTTAGATTCTAACTTATTACCAGCCACGAACCCATCTGTCAGTTCCGGTAAATCTGTGATGGATAAACTACAATTAGTTTTGGATAATCTCATCCAAGAATTGCGAGAGCTAGGCGGCGTCATGATTTTAGGCAGCGCGATCGCCGCTTCTGTGCAAGTATTTGCTCCCCGTGAATTAATCCTCAGCCTGGGTGCGGGACAGGTTAGCTCAATTGTAGTCATGCTGATATTAGCTGCAGTTGTATCCATCTGTTCCACCGTCGATTCATTTTTCGCCCTGTCATTCGCCTCGGCTTTTAGTAGTGGTTCCCTGTTGGCATTTTTAGTATTTGGCCCTATGGTTGACATTAAAAGTGTGGGATTAATGTTAACTGTTTTTCATCCCAAAACTATATTCTACTTATTTGCTTTAGCCGCACAGTTGACATTTTTGTTCACCCTGTTCATGAACTTATATGTGCTTTGAACCTTGTACTTTATTAAGTTGTCAGTAGGTTTTTTTCTTCTCCACTGACTACTGACTTATCACTGTTGAAAAATGGCTAAAAAAACCAAAATTACCCTGCAAAATATCTTATTCCCCTGGCTAGATGCTTTAGCGATCACCAGTTGGGGGATTTTGATGCTGCAATACTGGCTATCAGGTAAATTGTACTTGTTGATTCACCCCAATTTCTTTGGTTTAGTCATTGGTTGTGGTATAGCTTTCCTGATTATTGGGTTGTTGAAGATGCGAGAGATTTGGCGAAAACGCCGCCTGGCTAATACATCGAATATTCAGCACATGAACTTATTTCCCCCTGGATGGGGTAGTGCTTTATTATTAACAGTTGCGATTTTGGGTTTAATGATTACACCCCGGGTTTTTGCTAGCGACACCGCCATGCAGCTGGGTGTGACTGATTTATTATCCACCGGACGCGTTCAACCCCAGTCCTTTCGCCCTTCTATTCGCCCAGAAGATCGCTCACTTGTGGATTGGGCGCGGACACTTAACGTTTACCCAGAACCAGATTCATATACAGGTCAAAATGCCAAAGTTCAGGGATTTGTGGTTCATCCACCCAACATAGGAGAAAACTATATTTTTCTGGCGCGATTTGTGCTTACTTGTTGTGCCGCAGATGCCTATCCTGTAGGATTGCCAGTCAAACTACCAGAAAATCAAGAGCGCTATCCCCCTGACACTTGGCTGGAAGTAGAAGGAAAAATGATCACGGAAACTCTCGCTGGTAAACGTAACCTGACTATTGCTGCTACTTCCATTAAACAAATTCCCCAACCTCGGAATCCTTATAGTTATTAATACTTAATCACTGAAAAATGGCTACATCCAAGACCTTGATCCAACCACTAGATCGCGTGGCGATTTCACTGATGATCCTAGTGAGTCTCCTGATTGGATTCATGATACTTAAAGGTGATCTGGTGGCAGCTAGTGTCCGGGAATTTACTTGGCAAAATCAACAAATCGGAGCAGATGATATTGCCTTCACTCTCAACTTTAGCCGCCCTATGGACGTTCAAAGCGTCGAGGAAAACTTGAGAATTGAACCGCCCCTAGCAGGTAAAATTAGTTGGGCCGGCCGGCGCATGGTTTATACACTGCTCACACCAGCACCCTATGGTACAAATTATCAAGTGCGGTTGCAAGATGCCAGAGATAGGTTTGCTATACAAGAAGGGAAAAATCGCGTTATCCACCCCTTTGTTGGTAACTTTAGATCCCGCGATCGCGTGATTATTTACATAGGGGCCGATGCAGAACATCAAGGTCAGTTAGTTCTTTACAACTTAACTCAAGAGAAAAAAAACATACTTACCCCCAAAGACCTGATTGTCATGGACTTTAAGCCATTTCCAGATGGGGAAAAAATCTTATTTTTGGCTCGCACCAAAAATAACCCAGACTTACTCTCGGCTCAATTATATACTGTAACCACAGGTATTTCTGCACAACCTGAAACACCAGCAGAACCACCAGGTAGAATAGACCTGCTGTTAGACAACAAGCAATATCAAAACCTCAAATTTGACTTATCCCCAGATGGTAAAACAGTTGTGGTTCAACGCGGCAACAAAAATAATCCCAGCGATTTTGGGTTATGGTTTATGCCCAGCACTAGCAATACCAGAGAAAGACCCACCCCCCAACGCCTCAAAAGTGAACCAGGGGGAGACTTTATGATCACTCCTGATAGTCAAGCCGTCGCAGTTGCTCAAGGTCAAGGGGCGGCGATTTTACCAATACAAAATGATGCCAGCAAACCTTTGGACTACCTCCCACAGTTCGGGTTAGTACAGTCTTTTTCCAAAGATGGCTCTCAAGCAGCAATGGTCAAATTCAATACAGATTATACAAGGGACTTATTTTTGGTAACCAATCAAGGCATCCAGAAACCCTTGTTAAAAACCACGGGTTCTATTCACAACTGCCAATTTGACCCAGCTTCACCAACTCTCTATTGCTTGCTGACACAGCTCATATCTGATGAAGAATATATAGAACAGCCTTATGTAGTCGCAATTGACCTGAAAACTGGAGAACAAAAACCACTATTATTACTACCCACTGAACAGCGGAACGTGCAAATGAGTTTAGCACCAGATGGTTTAGGCCTGCTCTTTGATCAAGTAACAGCACAAATAGATCAGCAGCCTTTATCTGCAAGTGTACTCAAAACACAAGATGGAGAAGCGATCGCTACTAGTAGCCTGTGGTTAATGCCTTTATTGCCTATTGATGATACGTCACAGACTACAATCAAACCAGAGAAACTACCTTTCGTAGGATTTCATCCCCGTTGGTTGCCTTGAAGGATAAAATAAATAACATCCATAAATGTGAATAAAAGTCAAGTAACTGAAAATCATTTCTCACAATCTGTCATCAACCCTGTATATTGGTAGTGTTTACACTAAAATCTGCCGTGATTCTAATAGCTTTTGTGGCCTAGCCAGAGGGTTAGTAGCTAGTTACTGTTTTCTTAACTAATACTCACAAACACACACATTTGCTCAAAATTTCCTGTCATCTTTTCGCTTGGTGACAGAATTATAGTAAAATCACTGTATGCTACTAGGATTCAAAACCCAACTCAAAGTCAACAAGCAACAACGACTACTACTGGGACAACACGCAGGAGTAGCCAGACACGCTTGGAATCAAGGGTTAGCACTTTGTCAACAGGTATTATTACATAACAAACTTAATCCTCAAGACAAAATCAAATTTCCCACAGCTATAGATTTACATAAATGGTTAGTAGCAGCCATTAAATCTACCCATCCTTGGTATTATCAAGTTTCTAAATGCGCCCCTCAATACGCATTAAGATATCTGTCAGATGCCTTTAAATCCTTCTTCAAAAAAAGTAAAGGCTTTCCTAAATTTAAGAAAAAAGGGAGACATGATTCTTTTACCATAGATGGTGCAATAAAAATTGATTATAGAAAAATCAAAGTACCCGTAATTGGTTGGATAAAAACTTATGAAATTCTCCCGACTGGATATAAACCGAAATCTGTCACCATCAGTAAACAAGCTGATAAGTGGTTTATCTCGTGGAAACTGGAGGTAAACCCAAATTCAACACCCAAAAATCAAGACTTTGTAGGAGTTGATTTAGGAATAAATCATCTAGCAACGTTATCAACAGGAGAAATATTCAATGGGGTAAAAAGTTATAATAAGTCTGAAGCTAAATTAGCAAGAATGCAATACTTGAACCGTCATCAACTCAGAGGTTCAAATAATTATAGAAAAGCCCAAATCAAAATAGCAAGACTACACCAAAAAATAGCTAATACCAGAAAAGATACATTACACAAAATCACCACCTATATTAGCAAAAACCACGCGGTTATAGGGATAGAAGATTTGAATGTGTCGGGGATGTTAGCTGGTAAATTAGCAAAAGCTATTGCCGATATGGGCTTTTATGAATTTAGAAGACAGCTAGAATACAAAACACAACTGTATGGCAGTAAGTTAGTAATTGTGGATAGATTTTATCCCAGTAGTAAGACCTGCTCAAGTTGTGGAGAGAAAAAATCATCACTGCCATTATCTCAAAGAGTGTTTAAATGTGATAGTTGTGGCTTTGAGATTGACAGAGATTTCAACGCGGCGATGAATTTAAAACAAGAAGCGGCCAGATTGACCGTGTTAGCCTGTGGACTAGATAGTGCCGACACTTCTAGGGTGAAACAGGAAAAAAAAGCAGACTTTTGTTAGCATTAGTTAGCTTTTTTGGATCGGTAATGTTGTCACTCACCCCTGCCTGATGGCTTGCGTGGACTAGACCATAGGAACCCTAACCCTGAAGGAATTGGTCATAGCTGAAATGGAATCCCTAAACTTTGATAATTCGCGACAACCGATAGCTGACGTGGCGTAGCCATAACGGCTAATCTGTCCATTTTACTCCATTGTACCTCCTGACAATATGGCAAATACACAATTGCAGATCCTCACACCTGCGGTAGAAGCAGAGCCAGAAGTACACACTCCTGACTCCCAGACAATTAAAAACCCATCAAACTGGGTGGAGACGCCTAACAGTCAACAAGAAATACTTGTGGATAGTGAAAATGTAGAGCAGTTGCATACAATTTCTCTACAGGCATTGAATGAAGAATTGCGAGGGGCAAATAATGACTTGTATCAGCAGCTAGAGCATCTCAAAGATCAGCTGGCTGAATCAGAAAAGGCTTTGCAGTGGCAGAAAAGGCGTTCTAGTGTCGCCGAGTCAATGTTGAACCAACACACGCAAGAACTGGCCGCGGCTCAACAACAAATTAAATCTCTATTCCAAGAGTTAGAAACGGCTGTACAAACCATTCAACGCCAAGAAAACTATATTGAAACTTATAAGGCAGAATTACACATTAGCCAACAACGCCTGGCTAAATTAGAGCGAGAATGTGCGCTGCTGCAAACTAACTATAACGAACAGTCTCAACAGGTATTACAATCGGAAAATGCTTGTCGAGAGCTACATAGTAGGCTCATGCGACAACAACGCCAGACCCTGCAATTCAAAGCCGCTCTCGAAAAATGCCTAGAGACACCGGTGGTTAATGATTCCTCAGACTATACAGCCAACCACCAAACGAGATTTTCCCGAAAGGCTCGGTCTTTGTTGCCTAATGTCCAACCTATTCGACCCTGGTCAGCAGAATCAGAATCTTTCACAGACCAATTTGATTCTTCTGGGAATCAATCTATAGACCCCTGCAGCAATCTATCTGCCTCACCTCCATCTAGGAGTGATAATTCTCCATCAATTCAGCAAGACAGGCCTGCTCCCTCTCTAGAAGAACCAGCGCCCACACAACTATCTGCTCCACTGGAAGACTCTGCGAGTACATCAGAAAGTATTTCATCTGTAGATTCATCAAAGCTAGATACTCAATTGGATACTCTAATCCAATTGTTTTTTACTAGTGAGCCAGAATCTGCCTCACTGGCCCCTGCTGAGATGAATGTAGACAGCAATGAAACGGTGGCACCTATCTGGGAGAGTATGGACACAACCGGGGAAAGTGAGAGCCCCCAGTATCCCACAAAGGACAATCAGCAATTGGAAATACTTCCAACAGAAGAACATTCCCCAGAGTCCTACACTTTGCCTGATAGCTCCCCTAGGCAACCCATAGAATGGGAAAAATATTTGTTAGAAAACTCACGATTGTATAAACCCGATTCCACCTCAAATGATTTTGCAGATTACGCCAACGATGCGAAATCACCATCACCCCTGGTTAATCGCCAGCGCGATCCAAAAGTGCGCAGGTCTTTATTATCAGTAGAACTACCGAATTTATCGAAAAATCGTCAAGATAACAACTATCACTAATAGAGCCAAATCAGATTTGTGAATTGGCTTTACCCAGGGTTACATCGCTTTGCCACCCAAGCTACAGAATTTTTGCTTCTGATTTTGGAATAATGGCATCTGAATTATTCAGTGCTAACTGATTTTTTGTTCCTTTTTTACCAGCAGCGATGGCGTAGTTAATCGCCAAGAGCCGGAACCATAGTGCAGGATGGCGTGATTCCAGCCAGGGTTGAGTTTGCAGCAAGAAGTGCGGGAACCATCCACTCAGTAAAGTACTGACTAAGGAATGAAGACCAAAATTAAAATAATTACCCATCCAGCGGACTAGATCTTTGAATCCAGCTAGTTGCCAAATCCATAACAGCATGGCTGGATTTTTGCGAGCTGCTTTGAGTGCTAGTCGGTTGAAAGTCCACCAATCACATTTATCTTTAATGAAATTATCTGCTATTTCTGGTGGTTCATCTGCTAACAGACCAAAGAAGGTATTCAGCATGGAGTTAATCCGTTGGGGGGGCAAAAATTTCCCCGTGGGAACCATCATTCCTTTAGAAAATAGCCAAGTTACGGCAACATTACTTTGGTAGGCGCGAATTCTGTTTAAATGGCGGAAACTGAGCAGGTCATGCTTGAGGGCTGTATCTAAAAGTGTTGTTAAACGGTTTAAGTTGCGAATTAAGGACCCAAAACCCGTGAACACCAGAGGAGACTGGAGGGATGCGGCATCACCAATAGCAATTAATCGATCAAAGGCGATGGTGCGATCGCTACTTCCTATACTAAAATGTCCAGGTATATATCCAAATGTCGGCTTTTTCCACTCTAGTTTATCTAGGTCACAGCGCCGATACTCTGGCAAGATAGTGAAAAAGTCTTCATACATTTCCAGCAAGCAACCAGGGTTAGATTCATTGACTTCATGGTAATGAAATAAATAAATTGTCAATTCGTCGCCAGATCCGGGAAATAATTCCCAGATTAACTGCCTTCCCCTAGAAATATCTCCATGGCTGTAAAGTACATCACCATATTGGGAATCCCAAACCCCTGGGTCAAATCCCCCGGAGATGACTGCTCCCACTGTCGGACATACACTGTCAAAAGCACGACCGCCATTTAATTGCCAAGCGATGGGGGATGCGGTTCCCATGGCATCAATTAATAATCGCCCGCTGACTTGCTGCTGATTTTGACTAGGTAAATCCTTGACTGTAATCACAACTTGGGTTGAGTTGATATCGGCACGTATGAACTCTGTTTCATCCCAGATTTCACCGCCAGCGTCTCGTAGTTTTTGCCCACACATTTGCAGTAATCTATCGGAGTCTAGCGCTATATTTAATACTGTGGGTGTATGCAAGATGGGCGATCGCAATTTTGGGGGATTATTGCCATCAAAAAATTTATTGAATCCGTCTTTGTATTCTCGGACAATTAAAGTTTCTAACTCGCTAGGTGTTAGTAAACCCAAATGAATTAAGCTTTCAAGTTCATCACGAGAAATATTCCATTCTCGATTCATCCGCCCAAAAGGCAAACGTTCCACCAGCAAGACTTTATATCCTAATTTGGCCATGACAGCGGCATGAATTACGCCTAATGCGCCACCGATGTAGATTAAGTCATACATAGGGGAGGAGGAAGATGTCACGCCCTGCGACTCTGGCGATCCGCTAAAAACTACCTGTCGGGGTTTTTGAGGATTACGTACTCCTTCCCGCCATTTTTGCTCCCACCAATAGGCACGATTGAGATCATATTCGCCATTGGGCATGCGCTGAAAATATTTAACTGTGAGGGGGTAAGAGGTTGCTAGTGCCTCAAAAATCGATGTTTGGGCATCAATACCCGGAGGTTCAGGATATTTATGCGGAAATTTTTCCCGCATTTGATTAGTCAGACGTTGCACAATTTCTTTTTCTCTGATTGAAAGTCCATAGGGCGGCTGATTTGCCCAACGAAACACTTTGAGATAAGTGGTTCGCTGTACTGACCAGAGGAATACAGAAAGTTCGGGCGGTATTTTTTTTGTATCTTCCCCTGGTGGATTTTTGTTGATTGTGAGTATTTTCAAGCGAAAACCATCGGGGGTGAGCAATTTTTCCCCAAAACCTGGTTCAAAGTCAGTTTGCAGCCAAGTTAGTACAGGGGTGCTTTCGGGTGTGGGAATTTCTAAATAAAGTATTTCTGTGATCATTGTTTGCTGACATCTGGTGTTGACATCTCCCCCTGGTTGAAACACAGGGGATTCTAAACCGATGTTGCTACGCAGGCCCAAGCCTTGCTACGCAACGTTTACGATATGATTTACTTAATCCCTTAAATAAATCAACTCGTCTTGGGAGTGTCAAGGCTCCCCTACCCACCTTGGCTAGGCTAACACCTAGCTGTGTGGCTACTTTTGTTAAGATATTTGCGGCACCGTTACAGTCAGCGTTTACCAGTATCCCCGTAGAAGTTTTGTACAATCCCTGTTTTACCCTTTGACCTGACGGTTTCCATCCGTTGGGTTTTTCACCATGTTTGTAGAGGCGATCGCCATCCAGGTAAGACGCTTTTGATGTATACGCTTCCTCAGTAACTGTTAATTTTATCCCATATTCTAGACAAAGTTGTTTAAGGCGTTCAATTAGTCGCCCTGTGGGAATGGGGATAAAGTTTTGATTCCCCCGCTTACTCATCTTAGAGGATGTTTGATAAGTTTTGAGCTAGTCCTCATCTGACATTTTATAGACAAAACTATACTTATATTGACAAGTATTGACATAAGTGAGTTAAGAAAATCGCCCACTTGAGATATAATCCTACGATATCAAGTTACGAAAACCTCTCAAATGTATCTGAACGTAGTTCAGAGAGTGCAGAGGGGATTTGAGTAAGTTCCAATTACTTGTTAGGCGCATGAGGGTGCATAATTGTGCTATTTGTGGTTATATACAAGACCGCGACATTGCCGCTGCACAAGTAATGCTTTACTGGGCAAAAGGAATTCTACCGGAGTCAGGAACTGGCTTCGTAGTCGCAGAGTCGTCTATCTCTACCGCATCTACCAGTAAGCATAAGCTTGCCGGAGCGATGCGGCCAGTAGGGGCAAAGAAGCGACAAAAATCTACAGAAAGTTTTGCTAAAAACGAACTGTGGGTAGTTCATTCTTGTTTTCTGTGCTGACTACGCGATGAATTATCCCATTCTAAATAACGAAGTTATCTAGAAAATGGGATGGAATGGGTAATAATGATTATTTCCGTTCATTTACAAGTTTTCAAGGTTAAGTTGGACCTGATGTAACAACAAACCATATTCCAATCCCTCTACCACTGCTTGATAGGATGCTGCCAAAATGTTGGGTGAAACTCCTATAGTAGTCCAGCGTTCATAACCAGTGCCTGATTCTACTAATACACGTGTTTTAGCTGTAGTACCTGTATGTCCGTTGAGAATCCTGACTTTATAATCGGTTAGTTCAAAGGTGGCAACTTGGGGATAAAAGTTGACCAAGGCTTTGCGTAAAGCCGTATCCAACGCGGCTACTGGTCCGTTTCCTTCTGCTGCTTCCAAAATGTTTTCCCCGTTCACAGCTATTTTAACAGTCGCTAGGGCATTGTTAGTTTCTTTACCTTCAACTAAATCACAATGTACTTGAAAGCCTTTGACCTCAAAGAACTGCTGACGATTACCCAAGGCCTCGTACATCAACAGTGCAAAACTCGCCTCTGCTGCTTCAAATTGGTATCCTTGACTTTCTAATTCCTTGAGGCGTTGCAGAATTTGTCGAGCGGCTGGTTGGTCTTTATCTAGTTCAATGCCAAAAGTACGAGCTTTGGCTAACACATTACTCAACCCAGATTGTTCGGAAATTACTATGCGGCGACGGTTACCAACTTGTTCTGGTTGAATGTGTTCGTAAGTCAGGGGATTACGTTCTACGGCTGACACGTGGATGCCACCTTTGTGTGCAAAGGCTGAACTTCCCACAAAGGGCGCGTGTTCATCGGGGGCAAGGTTGACCACCTCACTCACAAAACGACTTGTTTCTGTAAGTTGATTTAGCTGGTGTTCTGAGATACAGCTATAACCAAGCTTGAGTTGTAGATTGGGAATTAATTCGCACAGGTTAGCATTACCACAGCGTTCGCCGTAGCCGTTAATTGTTCCTTGTACCATTTTTGCGCCTGCCATGACGGCGGCTAGGGCGTTAGCTACTGCTGTACCGGAATCATTATGAGTGTGGATGCCAAGGGGGATTGGTTGTTGATTAGCGGCTAATGACAAATGACTGATAACTGATGTGACAATTTGACTAATTTCGTGGGGTAAAGTACCGCCATTGGTATCACACAGAACTAGCCATTGGGCGCCCGATGCGATCGCGGTTTCTAATGTCTGTAAGGCATAATCTTGATTGTGCTTGTAGCCATCAAACCAGTGTTCTGCATCATAAATGACGCGTCGCCCTTGAGAACAAAGATACTCGATAGTATCACGAATCATGGCTAGGTTTTCTGCTAAAGTCGTGTTGAGACCGGCTGTAACGTGTAAATCCCAAGATTTACCAAAAACTGTCACCCAACGAGTCCCAGCATTCAGAATTGGTTGCAGCAGGCTTTCAGTTTTAGCGGTACTATGAGGGCGGCGTGTGGAACAAAAAGCCACAATTTCTGCTTTTTTAAGCGGGTATTCGCGCAGTTGCCAGAAGAATTCAACATCTTTGGGATTGGCACCAGGCCAACCACCTTCGATGAAGGGAACTCCCATCTGGTCTAATCTACGGGCAATGCGTATTTTATCTTCTATAGAAAGTGATAGACCTTCGCGCTGAGTGCCATCTCTTAGCGTGGTGTCATATAGCCAAAGTTGAGGTGATGGGTCTGTGGTCATAAAACTGCAAGTTGCGGGACAATGAGTAGCAATGTGTCAATATATAACAAAAGGCAAATTTGGGAATTCAGGTATGCCCAAGGTTGAAACTATCAAGCTAAGACAATTGAGTTCTACTGGGGTAGATCAATTAGGTCGAATTTTGCTCCTCAAGAGTATTCACCTCTACAATGCTGGTACTAAGGTAATCACTGGGGGAGGAATTCCCATTTGTGGTAACTGTGCGGTCAAGGTAGAAGGTAAGGTGTCCGACCTCAAAGACTGGCAGTGTGATGTTTTTGGTTTCCATTTAGGAGCGACTGCCAGTGGTTTCAGACAAAGCCAGCAGCCCACCTCTCCATTCTCCTACAACGGCACTGCCTAAGAAAAGTCAATATAAGCTAATGGGGGATGTGAAATTCGCAAAATTCGAGCTTATTCTATTTAGTCCTCAAATGCTATGGACACCATAAGGTTAGGTTAAAAAAGGAGATAAAGATTAAGATGGGTAGATGGACTCCAATAATTCTCATGGGCGGAGGCTTGGCAATTTTGGTTGGTACATTGTTGGGTATCAACTTTCCCATAGGTGGACAAGAAACCGCCGGTAATGATGTTCCGGATGGCAAAACATCCAGGGTACTCCCTGCTAATATTAATGTTAATAGCTCTTCTCCTAGCAGGAGCACAAGCAACGATAGACCCACTCCCAGCAGGGGTGACGTTGCTCAGGATAGTTTTTCTCCCCCTCCCAGGACTAGCGTTTCCAGAAGTAATGATTCATCTTCAACTTCTGAGACTTTATCAAGTAGCAGAAGTACCGGTGTCCAGTCAGCTACTACTTCTTCTTCCCCTACCACAACAAGTCAGCGACCGATTCGAGCTTTGTGGTAAAGCTGGATAGTCTTTCAGGGTGATGAGGGTATGATGGTTTAGTTATGGTGCGATTCGTTCTTCCTAAATGAGCATTTATGCTCAGGGACGGAAGGTAAGACTGGGTAAAACCAGACTCTTATAACTGTGTGTTCATGTGGGTGAGAATCCCACCCCCTAGGTGCAAGGGTGACAGCATCTTCCTTACGGTAGCGACTAGCCATCAATC